>JBDTLT010000036.1:0-35599 GCA_039934635.1 Acidimicrobiales bacterium | reverse complement strand
CCGCGGCGGCCCCGGTCCTCGCTCCGCCCGCCGAAGCGACTCGCCGCTGGGGGCCTCGACGCCCACCGCGGCGGGCCCGGCGCGCGCCACAGTCTCCCGACGATCAACTCGAGCTGTTCGAATAGTGCCCGGCGGGGCGGGCGGGAGCTTCAGTCGGGCAGCTCGATGCGAGCCAGCCACAAGCCGGGCGCATCGATCTCGGACGGCGTGGGCAACGTGCGCGCGCTGTCCCACAATTGCGGCAGCGCCTCGGGGCCGCCGCGCTCGACGATGCCGTCGATGAAGTGCCGACCACGGTCGTATTGCTGTTGGGTCAAGTTGAACCCGAGTATCTTCTCGACGAAACGATCGGACGCGTCGGCTTCGACGCGTCGTCGCCTCAGCGCTTCGGTCAACATGTTGTAGGAGCTGATGAGCTGGGCGCCGATCGAATCCATCGTGTGATCGACGTAGCCGACGACCGCGCAGATGACCGCCTCGAGGTGGGGTAGTAACGCGCGCTGTGCCGGTGACTGCACTGCACCGAGAACGACCTCGGGGTCACCGATGATGCGCTGCATGTCTTCGAGCGAATCGGGCCCCTGCCCCTGCAACAAACTGGTGATGTCGAGCTCTCCGAGCCGCTCCTGCAACGCGCTGTGATCGGCGGTGAATGCCGACGCATGCTCGAGCAGCAATGAGCTGATGCGTTCGTGCACATGGGGCAGCGACAGCACGGCGTGGTGCACGAGCTCGTGCACGCAGATCCACAGTCGCAACTCGTCGTGCGGCAGCGACCAATCGTTGCCGAACGCGTCGAGGTTGGGCACGACGATCATCACTTCGTTGTTGGGTCGGCGCGGGACGGGAAGGTCGTAAGTACCCAACGATCGGCTCGCGAGGTGCCCGACCATCGAGCCGGCCGTGAGACCGAGCAGCATCGGATTGAGCGCGCGCATCATCGGCGTGAGCCAGGCCAGCGACGGGTCGGTTAGCTCGTCGGGGCCGGGCATGCTTTCGCGTGACACGCGAGCGATGGATTCTCCGAGTGTCTCGAGCAGCGGTCGATAAGTGTCGAGCGTGCGCATCGCCCATGTCGATCGATTGACCGCGGCGATGACGGGTGGGCGCCCATCGACGATCGTGGTGAGACCCGTGGTGTTCTGCACGTGGAGGTCGGCGACTCGCGCGAGCTCTTCGATGGCGATGCGTTCGCTCGGATCGACATTGGGCTCGCTGGTACCTTGGGTGGCGATCGTCGTGGCGAGCTGTTTGGCGGTGTCCCAGCTGATGGGGCCGGTCGCCTGCATCATCCGCATGAGCTCGGAGAGCATCTGCGGCGGGAACGGCATCGCGTCGTCTCCGAATGGACCTTCGTCGCTCATAGCGGCATGGTAGGGGCGTGCGAGGACAAATTGGTACCGCCAAGGTCATGCGATGAAGGTCATGGCATGAAGGTCATCGTCACCGGAGCCGCGGGTTCGATCGGCTCTCGGCTGTGCCGGCGGTTGGCCGAGAGCGGCGTCTCGGTTCTGGCCCTCGACAAGGACCGTGTCGTCACGGCGCCCGAGGTCGATCATCGAGTCGTCGACCTCGCCACCGCCAAATTGGGCCCCCTTTTCGCCGGCGCCGACGCGATCGTCCATCTCGGATCGCCGTTTCCGGCAGACGCACCGTCGACCGAGAACAGCGCGGGTCCGCTCGCGGTCGCCGAGCGGGTGTTCGCCGCGGCGGGTGAGAGTGGCGTCGCGCACGCCATCATCTTGTCGACCGCGATGGTCTACGGCGCGTGGCCGAACAACGCCGTGCCGTTGACCGAAGAAGCTCCCGTTCGGCCCAATCCGGATTTCGCCTTCGCCGTCTACCACGCCGAACTCGAACGGCGAGCCTTTGAATGGCGCGCCGACAACGCGAACGCGACGCTGGCCGTCCTACGGCCGGTGCCTCTCGTCGCCGACGAACAGCCGAGTCGTTCTGCCCGCCTGCTGCGATCTGTCGCGACGGTGCGTACCGACGAAGGCGATGCGCCTGCGCAGTACCTGCATGTCGACGACCTCGTCGAGGCAGTGATCGTGGCGCTGCGCGCGCACATCGACGGAGTGCTCAACGTTGCCCCCGACGGTTGGATCTCGCCCGAGGCACTCGGCCTGCTGGCGTATCCCGGCCCGCGCCCGATGTTGCCGCGCTGGGCCGTCGACGCGCTGGCCAAGATCAGGTGGCGCTTCGGGTTGGCCGGCGCACCCCCGGGACTCGTGCCCTACACCGTGCATCCGTGGGTGGTCGGCAACGATCGTCTGCGTTCGCTCGGGTGGCAGGCGGCGAACACCAACGAAGAGGCCTACGTTCTCGGCCACCAGCCGACGCCGCTCGACAAGCTCACGTCGCGCCGCCGCCAGCAAATTGCGCTCGGCGTCGCCGGCGGCGTCGTGGCCACAATCGCGGCAGTGACCACCGCACTCATCGTTCGCACCCGGCGACGTCGTCGCTCGAGCGCCGGGCGCGGGTGAATGGGGCGGTCAGCCGCTCGACCGTTCAGTTGCTCGACAGGGTCAGCGTGATCGAGATCTGTTTTTCTTTGCGTAACACGTCGAGCACAACCGGGTTGCCGGCGCCGCGTTCGCGTGCGTGCATGATCAGCGCGGCCATGGACGTCATCGGGGTGCCGTCGGCCGCAGTGACGATGTCGTCTTTTTGAAGACCGGCGATCGTCGCCGGGCCAGTCGTGTTGAGCACTCGGACGCCGGCGTCACGATCTCTGACGCCCTCGGTACGAGCGCCGTCGAACCCGAGCGACGGATACGTCGTGGTGCCCGAATTGATCAAGTCCCATGCAATCGATCGGGCGAGGCTCATCGGGATGGCGAATCCGTCTCGGGCAGACGCCTGCGGTGGAATCGTTGCGATACCGACCACTGCCCCCGTAGCGTCGACGACCGCGCCGCCATCGGCGCTCGGATCGATCGAGGCGTCGACGCGAAACAGTGCTTGTCTGGAACTCGAGAGTGGGGCGCGTTGGTCGACCGAGAGCACGCTCGTCTGCCAGACGGGACGACTCGTGCCGTCGGCACCGACGAGCGCAATGGTCTGGCCGACGTCGGGCGTCACGATGCGACTCACCACCGCGATCGGCAGGGGCACGCCGACCTTGATCACACCGATGTCGTTGACCGTATCGACGCCGGTGATCGTGGCTGGCAACCGCGACCCTTCGCGTGTGATCACGAAAACCGACTTGGCATCGATCAACAGATGCGCCGGAACGACCAAGTGGCCATCGTCGATGACGGCCAGCGCGGCGCCCGTGCGGGTCGTCGAGCCGGCGTGGACTTCGACCGAGAACAGTGCGTTGCTGGCGCGGGTGCTGACTTCGGTCGACCAATCGTCGGTACTGACGAGCTTCGGTTGCACGGCGATGACGGGCGCGAGAGCGACTTGCTCTTTGACGCGCACGGACGTGTTGTCGGGCGCGGCGAACGCCAGCCACAGCGCGCTGGTGAACAACGCGCCGCCCAACGCGGACAGTGCGGCGAGCCCGAACGAGTGGCGAGCGCTCCACGACGGCTGCCGAACCGCGGAGGTGACTTCGCTCGGGTGGCGCCAGAGGCGATCGTCGAGAGGGGGCGGAGGCCGAAAGGCCGGCACGTCGTCGTCGTCGTTGCTCCGCACAAGATGCGAGATTACTGATGCTGCGGTCGTCGGCGGCCGCGGGGCCGTGAATGTTCCGAGCCCGAGCGGCCATCTGAGTGGGGAGCCGGCCCGAGCGGCCCCCAGAGCGCAGGGTCAGAGCGTCGGCTGGCGTCGGCCCCCTCGATGAGCCGTACCATGGTGGCGTGCTGGCGCCGACCGACGATACGTGGCTTGGATTGGCCGATGGCGTTTTGCCGGTTGCCGCTGCCTACGAGTGGGCGATCCGCCCCGACTGCGGGGCTGTCGTGTTGTTCTCCGGCACGGCCCGAGACCACTCACCCGGGCGCGAAGGGGTCGAGGTCCTCGAGTACGAGGCCTACGACGAACAGGTCGTACCCCGGTTGAGCGCCATCGCGGACGACGCCCGCATCCGGTGGACGACGCTTCGCCGCATCGCGCTGATCCACCGCACGGGCGTGGTGCCCGTCGGCGAATCCGCGGTGATCGCGGTGGTCTCTGCGCCGCACCGCGACGAGGCATTCGCCGCTGCCCGGTTCTGCATCGATGCGTTGAAAGCCACTGTTCCGATCTGGAAGCGCGAAGAATGGTCGGGCGGTACCAGTTGGGGTCTCGAACCACAACACATCACCGAGGTCGATCGACTAGGGGGGCGATTGCATGAGTAACGCAGTCTTGTTTCTTGCAGCCGCGTTGGGTTCGAGCATCGTGCTCGGCCTACTGGTCGTCATTCTCAGCCGACCTCGGCGGGCGCGCAACAGCTACGGAGAGTTCTCGTCGCAGCTGCACGCGTTGTCGCAGGCAACGCAGCGGGCATCGGATCGTCGTTACGAATCGCGGGGCGTAACGCTGATCGAGACCTCGAGCGACGACGAGACACATCAACAAGGCAGGTCGGCTTCTGGCTCGTGACCTCGCGATTGATCTGGGCACCGCCAACACGTTGGTCTATGCCCGCGGTGAAGGCATCGTATTGAACGAGCCGTCGGTCATCGCGCTCAACAGCCGCACCGGCGAAGTATTGGCAATGGGCCACGAAGCGTGGCAGATGATCGGGCGCACCCCGAGCTACATCGTTGCCGTACGTCCGTTGCGCAAGGGCGCGATCACCGACTTCGAAGTCACGCAACGCATGATTCGACTGCTCTTGCAGCGAGTCGGCGTCAGCCGTTTCAATCGGCCCCGCGTGGTGATCTGTGTGCCGTCGGCCATCACGGCCGTCGAACGGCGCGCCGTGAAAGAAGCCGCGCGCCGCGCCGGCGCGGCTGACGCGCAACTGATCGAGCAGCCGATGGCGGCGGCGATCGGTGCTGGTCTGCCGATCCACGAACCGGTCGGCAACATGGTCGTCGATATCGGCGGGGGCACCACCGAAACTGCACTGATTTCGTTGGGCGGCATCGTCGCGATTCAAGCCGTGCGCGTCGGTTCATTCGATATCGACGCTGCCATTCAGAGCTACGTGCGGCGCGTCTACGGCATCGCCATCGGTGAACGCACCGCAGAAGACATCAAGATCGTGCTGGGTTCGGCGGCTCGTACCGAAGACGAGGTCCGTGCCGAAGTGCGCGGCCGCGAGTTGATGAGTGGCCTACCCAAGACCGTTGTGCTCACTCCCGAAGAGATCCGAGAAGCGATCGACGAGGTCGTCACGTCGATGGTCGACTCGGTGCTCGCATGTCTGGCACAGGCGCCACCGGAGCTGGCGCAAGATCTTCTCGTCGAAGGCATACAGCTCGTCGGTGGCGGCGGCATGCTACGCGGCCTGGCCGCGCGCATCGGCCGTGAGGCCGGCGTGCCCGTGCATCTCGTCGATACGCCACTCGAATGTGTCGTGCTCGGCGCCGGCCGCTGCATCGAGTCGTTCGAATCGGTGCGGGCGATGTTCATGGATGCTCGTCCTCGGGCGCGGTAACGAACGGCAACAAGTCGTTCGCGGCATTGCGCACTTGCCAATCGCGGTCGCCCGCCGCTTGTTCGAGCGCGGCAACGACGTCTGGCCCCTCGAACGGTGCGAGGGCGAGCACGGCGCGCCGGCGAACGGTGACCACATCGCGTACGGCGGCGAGTATCGCCGGCAAGCCCGCGGGATCACCGATCGCGCCGAGCGCGGCTGCCGCGGCCTCGCGGACGAGTGCTTCGGGATGTCGCTTCACGACATCGGCCAGGGCGGCCACCGAGCCGGGCGCGACTGCGGCGGCGTGCTCGCCGAGCGCCCAGGCGGCGGCTTCGGCGACGAGCGGATCGTCGTCGGCCAGGGCGGCCAGCACGGAGGCGTCGGGGTGGCGTGCCGCCAACTCACAGGCCCGCCGGCGCACGCGGGGCGCGGGATCGCCCAGCGCGTCACGCAGCGTCGCGTCGTCGAGCGCGCCACAGCGGTCGAGCGCGCCCAGCGCGGCGACCCGCACCAACGGGTCGTCGTCGGATCGGGCGGCTTCGGCCGGCCCGGGATCGCCCCCGTGCGCCGCGACCGCAATCGCGCGGATGCGATCGGCAGTGGACTCTGCGCTCACGTTGGCCCTCCTCTCGACTTCTCGAGGCTTTGCCATCGTCGAACGACGGTATCCAAGCTGGTCGTAGAAGTTTGCTCTCAACTCCGCCGATGAGATGCCGATTCTCAATGCAACTCATCGTGTGATCCAAAGGAGCCAGCCGTGTCATACATGGTGCTGTACACCGGGCTCGACGGCAGTTCGGCGTTCGGGCGCTGCGAAGAACTGAACGACGCGGTCGCCGAAGTCGAACGGCTGCGCAACGATCAGAGCATCGACGGCGCGCAGATCTATCGCCTCGAAGAAGTGAAGTTCGAGATCAAGCCGTACTTCCGCGTCGAATTGCCGGTGACCGCCATCGCGACCGAGCCGGCACCACCGATCGTTGCCGCGCCACCGCTCACCGAGGCGCCTTCCGTCGAGGGCACGCCGTGGACGGCCACGCCCGCGGCCGCGGCCACTGAGGTGCCTTCGATGGTCGCGCCGCCCCCTCCGCCCCCTCCGCCACCCCCCGCTCCGGTGGCGCCGATGGCCTACGACGTCGCACCGATCGCCTATGAGAGCGAGCCGCACGACGAGGACGCCATCGTCGGCAGCCGCCGAGGCCTCTTCGGCCGCTGAGGTGGTGGCGGTCAGGCGCTGATCGCGAGTTCGACGGCGAACGCGAGAAGGAACAACAGTGCGCCGATTCCTGCGGCGATCAATACGCCGATGACCACATTGAGCACCGCGATCCCCAGCACCGCGCGCAGCCGTTCGTACCACCGCGGGTAGGTGGAAGGCTCGGCCCGGCTCATCGCGCCCACTGAGCGCGACCACGGCTGTCGCAGACCGTGGCAGGCTGAGTACACAGCACCGACCAACGACGGGCACCGGCGGAACACGACGTAATGGACACGACGAACGAAATGCTACCGGGCCCTCCCGAGAGCGGGGACGAACACCGCGAAGCGCCCGTCGCTCGGCGTCGCATGCCGCGCTGGTTGCGCCACACCTCCTGGTTCGCCGGGTTCTTGCTGGCACTGCTCGGCGTCGTGCTCTTGGCCACATCGCTGATCAGTTCGGGGTACGTCGCGTACAAGCCCGGCAGCGCGACGCCCGCCGAGGACCGCGTCGAGGTCACCAGCGGCGCAACGGTGTACCCGCCGACGGGCGACATCTTGTTCCTCACGGTCAGCGTCGATCGCATGTCCAAGCTCGAGAAGTGGTGGCTCGACCGCAACGACGACGTCGACATGGTCAAAGAGTCGGTGGCGTTCCCCAAGGGGCACAGCGACAACACCCAGTTCAACGCGCAGCTCATGACCCAGTCGAAGTCCACCGCCGAGCTCGTCGCGTTGCAGTACCTCGGGTATGACGTGTTCGACACGACGGGCGCTCGCATCAGGAGCGTCGTCGATGGTGCGCCGTCCCAGGGCCATTTGGTTGCCGGTGAGACGATCATCGCCGTCAACGGCACCCCGGTGACCACCGCGAACGCCGCGACGACGGTGCTGCGCACCACGACACCGGGCCAGTCGGTCACCTTGCGCGTCGAATCCGACAAAGGGGTGGCCCGCGACGAGACCATCGTGCTCGGCACCCGCCCCGATGGCGAAGCGCACGGTTATGTGGGCGTCGGTCTCGAAGACCGCATCCATCAGAAAGACCCGCTGCCGATCGAGATGTCGATCGACTCGGGTCGCGTCGGCGGCGATTCGGCCGGATTGGCGTTCACCTTGTCGATCATCGACGAGCTGACGCAGGGCGAGCTCACCGGCGGCCATCGCATCGCCGTGACCGGCACCATGCAGATCGACGGCACCGTCGGCGCCATCGGCGGCGTGCAGCAAAAGGTCGTGGCGGCGCGCAAGGCCAAGGCCGAACTGATGTTGGTCCCGGTCGAGAACTACGACGATGCCGTGGCCAAGGCGGGCACGTCGATCAAGGTCCTGGCGGTCACGGATCTCGCCAGCGCGCTCAAGGCGCTGAGTGACTTCGGGGGCAACGCCGATCAGCTCGCCTTGGGGTCGAAACCCCCCGCGAACTGAGCTGTTGGCGTATTGCCCACAGTTGGTCCCGGCGGCCTCGTAGCATCGGGGCCGATGTCCACCGACCGACCAACTGACCGCGTCGATCCCGATTCCGTCACTCGCGCGGCGTTCGAGACCACTCGGCGAGGGTTCGACCAGGCCCAGGTGCGGTCGTACTTGACAGTGGTCGCACGCGAGATCGAGCGGCTTCGTGCGAGCGAAAGCGACTTGCAACGTCGTCTCGCCGATGCCGAGCGCGCCGCCCGCGAGCAAACGCGGACCGATCCCGAACACCTCACGCAACTGCTCGGCGAAGAGACGGCTCGCGTACTCAACGCGGCTCGAGAGGCCGCCGCCGAGCGCCTTGCCCGCGCCGAGGAAGTGTCCACTCGGTTGCGTCAAGACGCCGACGACGAAAGTGCGCGCACCCGCCAAGAGGCAGACGCTGCCGCGCTCGCCGTGCGCGACGAAGCGGCGACCTACGCGCAAGGAGTACGGGAGCAGGCCGACGAGTATGCCCGCTCGACGCGCAACGCGGCGGACGACCAATCCGCGCTGGTTCGAGCCACCGCCGAGCAGGCGGTTTCCGACGAGATCGACGCGGCGCGTGCTCGTGGTCGCGAACTCGTCGCCGAAGCACAGATGGTGCGTGATCGCATCTTGCGCGACCTTGCGCGTCGGCGCAAGCAGATGCGCGTGCAGGTCGAGCAATTGCGCGCCGCCCGCGACCGGCTCGTGCTCGCACACGAAGCGGTGCGCACGTCGCTCGACGAAGCCGAGGAAGAACTCAACCTCGCACTGCCCAACGCGCGCTACGCCGCCGATGCCGCCGCCCGACGACTCGAAGCCGAACCCGAACTCACCGTCGGCCAACTCGAAGAAGAGATTGCGTTGGCGCGACTGGCCAATCTCCCCTTGCTGGCGCCCGAGGGCGACGACGAGCGAAGCGACGACGACGATCCGTTGACCGAGGAGGTACCGGCGCTCGACGTCGCGTTGGGGACACGACCCGATGCAGAAGTCGAAGTGGTCGAAGTGGTCGAAGTGGTCGAAGAAGTCGAAGTGATCGAAGTGGTCGAACTGGTCGAGGTAGCCGAGCCCGAGCCCGCGCCCGCGCCCGAGCCCGAGTCCGCCGCGGCCGACGCCGAGGTCGAGCCGATCGACGATCCCGCCGAAGAGTCCGCAGTCGACGCGCTGTTCGCCCGCATCCGTGAAGCGCGTAGCGATGCGGTGGCCCGGGCGTACGAGGTCTTCGGCCCGGCCGACGCGCCGGCGGCGGCCGTGGTCGTCGCGGAGCCGGTCGTCGCGGACAGCGCGACCGAGGACGAGACCGATGGTGAACCCGACCTGTTCGCCCAGCGCGACGCGCTGATCGATCCGTTCGAGGCAAAACTCGCACGTCTGTTCAAGCGCTCGGTCACCGACGAGCAGAACGAGATGCAAGACGCGATTCGCCGGCGCAAGAGCAAGGTCACACTCGAAGAGATCCTTTCCGACGCTGACGCGCAGACCGCGCGCTACGAAGATTCGCTGGGCCCGACCATCGGCGAGCTGGCCCGGGCGGGCGCCGCCATGTTCGAGCTCACCGATCCGGTCGACGACGAATCGTTGCGGCCGATGGCTCGCCGCATCATCGACGCGTCGCTGGTGGCACCCCTGCGATCTCAGCTCGAGCGGGCGTTCGCCGACACGATCACCGACGACGAACGTATCGATCGCGTCCGCTCGGCCTATCGCGAGGCGAAGTCGCAACGGGCCGACCTCGTTGCCCGCGAGCTCGCAATCGCCGGCTTCAACGCCGGCGTGGTCGCCGCGGCGCCCGCGGGCATGTCCGTGCGTTGGGTAACCGACCCCGTGCGCGGTTGCAGTCCTGACTGTCAGGACAACTCACTCGCCGGGCCGATCCCGGCGGGCCAGTCGTTCCCGACCGGCTCGCCCTATCCGCCGGCACATCAGCGCTGCCGATGCTTGGTCATTCCCGACCGCCAGTAGTCTCTCCCCATGCCCGGTAGGGAAACTGCGCGTCGCCCTCGTTTGCGTCGACCCAATCGTGGCGGCATCGTCGCTCTGGTCGCCGTTGTCGCGTTGATCGTGTTGCTCACGTCGCTGCGGGGTATTGCGGGCTTCTACACCGATTACCTGTGGTTCGACTCGCTACAGCTGGCGGGCGTCTGGCGCACCATCGTCGGGTCCAAGATGGTCCTGACGCTGATCTTCCTGGCCATCTTCTTCGTGTTGCAGTTCACCAACCTGATGATCGCCGACCGCCTCGCCCCGGCATTTCGTCCACCCGGCCCCGAAGAAGAGATTCGAGAGCGTTATCACGCGATCGTCGGGCACCGGGCCGGTCTGGTGCGGTGGTCGATTTCGGGCCTTTTCGCGCTGATCGCCGCATCCGGCGTCTCGTCGCAGTGGAACGAGTGGATCCTCTTCACGCACAGCCAAAAGTTCAACATCGTCGACGAGCAGTTCCACAAAGACGTTGGTTTCTACGTGTTCCGGCTGCCCTTCTTGAGCTTCGTGGTGAATTGGACGTTCGCCGCGGTGGTCACGATCTTCCTCGTCACCGCCACGATGCATTTCCTCAACGGCGGCATCCGCAGCCGCACCGCCAGCGACAGCCAGCGCGTGACGCCACAGGTCAAGGCGCACCTGTCGTTGTTGCTGGGAGTGCTGGCCCTGATCAAGGCGGCCGACTACTGGCTGGGTCGCTACGAGCTGACCAGCTCGACCCGTGGCTTCGTCGACGGTGCCGGTTACACCGATGTCAAGGCGCAGTTGCCCGCCATCAGCTTGTTGATGGTGATCTCGCTCTTCTCGTTCATCTTGCTCGTCGTCAACATCTGGCGCAGGGGTTGGGTCTTCCCGGTGGTCACCGTCGGGCTGTGGGCACTGGTCGCCATCGTTGCGGGCACGATCTATCCGGCATTCATCCAACGATTCCGCGTCGATCCTGCCGAGTCACAGCGCGAGCAGGTCTACATCGAACGCAACATCCGGGCGACGCGCGAGGCGTTCAACATCGAGCCCGGGCAAGACATCGAGATCAGTCAATTCCCCTATACGAGCAAGATCACCGCGGCCGATATCCGCGCCAACGCCGATGTGCTGCAACAGGCGCGCCTGCTCGACCCCCTCGAGGTACACAACACGTTTCAGTCGCTACAGGGCCTCAAGAGCATCTATCGCTTCCCGGGCGACAGCCTCGACCTCGACCAGTACCTCATCGACGGCAAGGAGACGCAGGTGCTCATCGGCGCGCGCGTGCTCGACGTCTCTCGTGAAGCATCGTTCGAGAGGAAGCACGTCAGCTTCACCCACGGCAGCGGCGTCGCCATCGCGTACGCCGATCGGGTCAACGCGCAGGGTTTGCCCGAATTCTTGGTGCAGGGCGTACCGGCCGAGATCGATGAGGAGTTCGTCGTCCCCTTCGACCAGCAACAGATCTACTTCGGCGAAGACTTGAGCGGGTATGCCATCGTCGGGGCAACGCGGCCCGAGGTCGACTACCTCGACAAGAACAATCAAGAAGTAACGATCTTCTCGCAAGGCGTCGGTGGCGTGAAGATGGGTTCTGTCTTCCGGCGCGCCATGTTCGCGTTGCGCTTCGGTCAGATCGATCCACTGATCTCTAGCTACATAACGTCCAACTCGCGGGTCGTCTACATCCGTGATATTCGTGAGCGCGTCGAAAAGGTCGCCCCATTCATCCGGTGGGACAGCGACCCGTATCCCGTGGTCTCCGACGGCCACGTGGTGTACATGATCGACGGGTATACGACGTCGAGTCACTACCCCAATTCGCAGCGGGCCGATACGTCGAGTGTGCCCGGCGGCAGCGGCTTGCGTTCGAATTTCAATTACGTGCGCAACTCGGTCAAGGCGACGGTCGATGCCTACGACGGCTCGGTCCACATCTACAAGTACGATCCGAACGACCCGATCCTCACCGCGTATGCGGCGGCGTTCCCCCAGCTGTTCTCGCCGATGTCGGAGATGCCGCCCGATCTCTACGAGCACATCCGCTATCCGCTCGACTTGATGCGAGTGCAAACCGCAATGTGGTCGCGCTATCACGTGAGCGAAGCCAGTGCATTCCACGACGGTCTTCGCTGGTGGGCCATCGCCCAAGAGCCCGGTCGTGAGGTGCCTAAGAATGTCTCGTCGACCGACTCACTCGCGACAACGACAACACCGACGACGAAGTCACAACCCGAGGTGAGCCCGTACTACGTGCAGATGCGGCTACCGGGTGAGACCGACCTCTCGTACGTGGCCGTGCGCACATTCGTACCGTTCGCGGAGAAGTCGTCGAGCGCCGCCGCTGACGAGGGCAACCGACGACAGAACATCACGGCGATGATGGTGGCGCAGAACGACGCGGACAAGCCCGTCAAGCTGCGCGTCTACGAGTTACCCGGCGACAACCCGCCGGCGGGGCCGGCAATCGTCGCCGCGCGCATCAACACCGTGCCCGAGATCTCGAAGGAAATCACGCTGCTCAACGCGGAGGGCACGACCGTTCGTTTTGGTGACCTCTTGACGTATCCGATCGCGAATTCGTTCCTCTACGTGCTGCCGCTCTACGTGACCGGCGACGAGAAGGCCGACGTAGTGACCACCAAGGTGCCGGCATTGTCCAAAGTGATCGTGGCCTATGGGTCGAGCGCGGATCAGATCGCCATCGGTGATTCGTTCAGCCAAGCCCTCTCGAAACTCTTCGGCCAATCGTTCGACGACATCTTCGGTGGGCAGCCCTCGACGCCCTCGACGCCCTCGACGCCGACCACGCCGGGCGGTACGCCGACGTCTGATCCACAGATCCAGCAACTCGTCAAAGACATCCAAGCTCGCTATGCGGATGCCGACACGGCGCTGCGGGCGGCTGACCTCAAGCGATACGCCGAGCTCCAGGACCAGATCCGTTTGCTGCTCGCTCAGCTGAACGCGCTCGTCGCGCCGAAGTAGATCGGCGGGTGGCGCCGCGCCGCGGGCGGATCAATCGTCGGTGATCGGTTGCCAGCCGGTCGATTGCCGCGCGCGGCGCTCGGTCAGATTGATGACGTCGGTGTGCACGGGCGCGGCTGCCGGAGGCGTCGCATCTTCGGCCGACGGTTCGGGATTGCGCTCGGCCAGCCGGCTGATGCGCTCGGCGACGGTGCGCGATCTCGCGAGATCGTCGATCTCGGCGCGCAACTCGACGGTTACCCGCGAGAGTTCGGCGGCCAGTCGGGCCGAATGCAGTCGCAGTTCGATCAAATCGTTGGAATCTGCTTGCGACAGCGACGCCTTGAGGTTCGCCTCGAAGCGCTCTTCGAGGCGAGACAGTCGATCGTTGAGATGTTGGGTCTGACGCAGTAGACCGAATACGAGATCTTCGGTATTCGTATGGGGGGGCGGCGGTGCGACAGAAACGCGCGCCGCGACCACCCGATCTCGGCGACGCCTGAAAGCCACGGGCGCGATGCTAATGACGCCACGGCGCGAGTCGGTGGACGCTTTGCGGGTTCACCATTCGTCGGGCGCGGCGGTGGTTGGACCGGCGCGTCGGTTGAGCCATTTGTGCAAGGGCGCCGCCGCGCGCCAGGTCGTCGATGCGGTCGAGCGCCTTTGGAGTGTGGACCCACCCCGCGGGAGCAAATGTATTCGAGACATAGACCCCGTTGTGGCGCAACAGGGGGACGAGCGGGTGGTCCTTCGCGTAGCCGCCGGGCGCTGACTTCAACGCGCTGTCGCCGGCAAAGCTACTTAGTGCGGCTGCGCCGCAACGCGGGGGCCCGCACTAGGTAGTTTCGGGTCATGAAGATAGATGCAATGGTCTCGGGATCAAATCTGCGCGATGTGCAGAGACTCGCTCCCCTGTTCGAACAGGCGGGCTTTGACGGCATCTGGTTCACCGAAGGAGGACGCACCGCGTACTTGTCGTGCACAGCGGCCGCGCTCGCCACGACCAAGATCACGATCGGTACCGGTGTGGCGGTCGCGTTCCCTCGCAGCCCGATGGTCACCGCGCAAGTCGGGTGGGAACTTTCGGATGCAACCGACGGCCGCTTCGTGCTCGGTTTGGGTACTCAGGTGCGAGCGCACATCGAGCGCAGGTATTCGTCGGCGTACGAGCGGCCGGGTCCGCGCCTACGCGACTACATCCGAGCGGTGCGCGCGATCTGGCGCGCGTTTCAGGGTGACGAAAAGCTCGACTATCGCGGCGAGTTCTACAACTTCACGATGCTCGGCGATACGTGGACCGGCGGACCGATTGCGCATCCTGATATTCCGATCTACGCCGCGGCGGTTCGGCCATGGATGCTGCGCATGTGCGGCGAGGTGGCCGACGGCGTGCACGTGCATCCGTTCCATTCGCGCCGCTATATCGACGAAGTCGTTCGTCCGTCGGTGGCCGAGGGCGCACACGCGGCGGGCCGGCGCCCCGATGCGATCACTCTCGCGGTGCCGGTGATGTCGATCGTCGGCGACAATCACGACGATCTCGACCGGTGGCGCGACCGGGCGCGGCTGCAGCTGGCGTTCTACGGGTCGACGCGCACGTATCGAGGCGTATTCGAAGTTCACGGCTGGGATGGCACATCCGAGCGCCTCTACGAGAGCCAGCGCGCCGGCGACGTCGCGGCGATGCGCGCGGCCATCACCGACGAGATGCTCGATGTCTACGCGGTCGAATCGAGCTGGGGTGAGCTGGCCGACGCAGTCATCGACCGTTATCGAGGAGCGGCCGACCGGGTGGTCATGTACTTCGCCGGGACCAGCGTTCGGGCTGATCCAGCCGTTATCGATCAGTGGGCATCCGTCACCGACGTGTTTCATTCACGTGTGCGGCGTATGTCACCTGTGTAAATAATGCTTTTGCGACTGACGGAATGGCTGCCACCGTCGTACTGTTGCACTTGTCATGAGTACCGAGCTGCAGTCATTCGATGAGGTTCTGGAGCGATCCGTGAGTCTGATTCACGGTGAGCTCATCGAGCGTTCCCGTATTGTCGACGCATTACTCGACCTTCGGAACACCACGTCGGCCTCCAGCTTGGTCGAAGTCATCGACGCTGCGTTGCGCAGCCTGCCCGGCCGCACCACCGTTCGTTCGTCGTGGTGGCAGGGCATTCTCGACGAGCTCAATCTCGCCGCCGAGCTCGAGCTGAACCCCAGCTGATCCTCGTCCCAGGTCGGCTCCGGCCGGCCTGAACTCACACCGGCGTTGTCACCTACGCTTGCGCAATGCGTCGCGCGTGGGCGTACGTGGTTTCGCTGGCTGCACTTGCGTTGGTGTTCTCACCGGTGCTGCGGCCGAGTCAGCGCGACAGCTTCCCGCTGTCGACCTACCCGATGTTCTCCTACGACCGTGGACGGCAGTCGGCGTTACCGACAGCGGTCGGCGTCACCGTCGATGGCGAGATACAGCGGTTGTCGCCCGAGTTGATCTCGGGTGGCTATGAACCGGTGCGGGCCTTCGCGACCGTCGAAGCGTCGATCGCAAAGGGTGACACCGCTGACCTCTGCCGCGAGATCGCCGAACGCACCGTAAAGAGCCGTAGCGGTGATTTCGTGGCGATCGAAGTCGTCACCGAAGTGCACGATGTCGTCGGCTGGTTCCAAGGCGACAAGGAGCCGTCGCAACGCGTCGTCCACGCTCGTTGCGCGCTCGATGCCGATCCGGTCGTCACGCGATGAGCGCACTGACTCGACGCACCTTCGACCGTTTCGATTCCCGATTCATGGAAGCGGTGCCCGCTCGGCGGTTGGCCACATTACGCATCCTCGTGAGCGCGTTCGCCACCGTGTTCCTCATCGTCCGATCGTCGTACCTGTTCGACATCTCTGGATTGCCGGCGGCGCGGTTCGACCCTGTCGGAGTCCTGGGTTGGTTGGGCGAGCCACTGCCGTTGTGGCTGGTGAAATGCACGCTCGCGTTCGCGGTTGCATGTGGGTGCGCGTCGATCGTCGGCTGGCGCTATCGAGTCACCGGCCCGCTGCTTGCCGTGAGCTTCTTGTTGCTCACCACGTACGACAACTCGTGGCAACACGTCGCGCACACCGAGAATCTCGCCGTGTTGCATCTAGCGGTGCTCGCGTTCGCCCCGGCGGCCGATGCGATCTCACTCGACGAACGGCGATCGTCACGGCCCGCAGCAGGTGCCCATGCTCGGTACGGATGGCCGGTGCGGCTCATGTCGATGCTCACCGTGGTGACCTATGTCGTCGCCGGCATCGCCAAACAACGCAATGGCGGTATCCATTGGATCACCGGTGATGTGCTACGCAATCAGATCGCCAACGACAACCTGCGCAAGATCGTTCTCGGCGACACCTATTCACCGTTAGGGGCCCGCATGGTGGCGCACGCGTGGCTCTTCCCACCCATGGCGTTGGCGACGATGGTCATCGAGCTCGGCGCGCCGCTCGCACTGTTGCGGGGCAAGGTCCGCACGGTCATGGTGGGCGCGATGTGGATGTTCCATGTCGCCATCCTGGGAGTGATGGCGATCGTGTTCATCTATCCACTGACGTTGGTGGCCTACGCCCCGCTGCTGCGCCCCGAGCGGCTGGCCGACGCCATCGAGTCGCGAGTGCGGGCGCGGCGGTTACGGCCGGCGTCGAGCGCGGTATAGCTACGCCCATGCCCGAAGGCGACACGATCCACCGCAGCGCCGCGCGTCTGCGCCAAGTGTTGGTCGGTGCCGTGGTGCGCGACTTCCGCGCATCACGGATCGAAGGCGAGCGCCCCCACGCCGGCAGCACGATCGAGGCAGTCGAGGCCGTCGGCAAACACCTGTTGATTCAGTTCGACGACGGGCTCACGTTGCAGACCCACATGAGAATGTCGGGAAGTTGGCACTTGTACCGGCCGGGGGAGCGGTGGCAGCGGCCGGTGCACACGGCGCGGGTCGTGATCGCGATCGATGGCTGGGTTGCAGTCTGCTTTTCGGCGCCCGTGGTTCGGTCCTACCGCTCGGCCGCGTCGCGTACACCGATCGATCACCTTGGCGTCGATCTCTGCCGGGCAGGCGCGGATGTCGACATCGCGCTGCAGCGCATCGCCCGTTTCGCCTCGCCTGATTCGGAGATCGGCCCGGTACTGCTCGATCAGCGCATCGCGTGCGGTATCGGCAACGTCTACAAGAGCGAGACGTTGTTTGCGTGCCGCGTGAACCCCTTCACGCGTCTGAGCGAACTCGACGAAGCGACGCGGCGATCGCTGTTCACGACAGGGGCCCGGCTGTTACAAGCGAACCTGGGGCATGGGCCGCGTACCACGGTCGCAACCGGTGGCGTGGCGGTGTACGGCAGAGGCCGGCAGCCGTGCCTCCGCTGCGGTACGCCGATCGAGCAGCGGGCGCAGGGCCAGCCGCCCCGTGTCACCTATTGGTGCCCGCGCTGTCAGCCCGCGATGGTCCGTTGTTGACGAGCTTGCGTTGTTGCGCGAGGTGCTGTTGCAGCTTGGCCACCGCGTAGCCCGTGTGGAGATTGACGAGCCGGGCGGTGACGTCGTACATCGAGGCGATCTCGTCGGCGAGCTTGTCGCGCGCGATCAACGTCAAGACCTCGCGCTCGGTGAGGGTCAGCGACGGCGGACGATTGGCCGGATGCGCGGCCATGTTGGCCGAGCGGGTCATCTCGTCGACGAGGTGGCGGGCAACGCCGGCGGAGAGCACGCTCTCGCGACGTCCGGCGCTGCGGGTGGCGCTGACGATCTCCTCGATCGATGCCCGAGTCGACACCACCGAGAACACGCCGTTGCGCACCATCTCGTAGGTGAGATCGTCGTCATTGTCGGTCAGAGCGACCATGCGCGTGACGGGGACCTCGTCGTTCAGGCGGCGCGCCAGATCGGGGAAACCGTCACGGCCCAGAGTGTCGTGCACGAGGAGCACGTCGGGCACCAGCTCGACGGCCGCCATCGCGACCGTGTCGAGGGAGTGGTGCCGCCCTACGACCTCGAACGACGCGGCCAGCGTCATGAGCAGCAGTTCGCTGTCCGTGTCGGCCGGTAGTGCCGTCAGCACGGTGATCTGATCGTCCGCCATGCGTGCTACGTCCCTCGTCGAATCGAGAGGCGACCGCCGTCGCCTCTCGATTCCATCGGCCGGAAACCCCGCCGAACTGAGGAGAAATGCCCACCGAATGGTGGAGTGGCCGGTCGGGGCGGTCTCCCCGCTCGGGGCGGTCTCCCGCGCCGGCGGCCGCTCGGGCCGTCACGAGTAGGAGATGGCCTCGAGCACGTTGAGCTTGGCCGCTCGGCGCGCCGGGAACCACGCGGCCACCAGGCCCGCCAGGCCGGCGAAGATCACATAGATGATCAACTGACCGACCGGTATCGACGTCGTCTTGATGAACGACTTGGGTACGGCAGCGACTGCCGCGATGCCGAACAAGACGCCGAGCACGATGCCCAGCAACCCTCCCAGCAGGGCCACGATGGCCGCCTCCCATTTGATCATGTGGCCGAGTTGCGGACGCGTCGTACCGACGGCTCTGAGCAGACCCAATTCGCGTGTGCGTTCGAACACCGATAGCGACATCGTGTTCACGATGCCGACGAAGGCGATGATGATCGACAACAGCAGGAAGATGTTGATGAGGCGCAGCACGAAATCGATCTGCTGCTGCTGCGTCTTCTTGAACTGCACCCGATCTTCGGCTTTGGCCTGTGGGTAGTCCTTGCCGACCGTTTCGATGTCGGTCTTGGCCGCAACCGGGTCCGTGCCGTCTTTGAGGCGCAGCGTGATGAATTGATCTTGCTGACGCGTGAAGTGCTTGTTCCACATCGCGTTGGAGATCACCCAATTGCCCATGATCGTCGCGTCTTTGTAGATGGCGGCGACCGTGAGTGTTTCGGTTTGGCCGTCACCGAACTGCACATCGACTTTGCTACCGATGTCGAAATTGTTGTCCTTCGCCGAGTCCTCGTGCACGAGCAGCCCATCGTCGGGGGCGGTGTCCGTGCCGCCTTTGACGACATCGATATCGATGTGCCGGCTCAACTGTGCGTAGTCGGTGGCGTTGAGGTCTTTCTCGTCACCGGCCACCTTGATGGCTTTGAACGAGAAGCGATACCCGACGACCGAGTCGACCTCGGCAAGGCCCCGCAGCTTGTCGGTGTACTCCTGTGGCAGCGATGCAGAGGGGTCGAAGTTGTTGGCGGGGCGGATGAACCAATCGGCCTCGACCGCGTTGTCGAGTGTGCCGAGGAACGACTTCTTGAGCGATTCGCCGACCACCCCGGCCATGCTCACGAGGGCGAGCCCGATCATGAGCGCCGCCGCGGTGGACGCCGTGCGCCGGGGGTTGCGGGCCGCGTTCTCGCGTCCCAGCCGGCCGGTCAAACCGCGTGCGCCGCGTCCACCGTCGAAGCTGAGCCACGCGAGGCCGGCAACGATCGGGGCGAAGACGACCGAGAGCACGATGCCGGCGGGCTTACCGTCGACCACCGAGGCGATGCCGGCGATGAAGATGCCGACCGATGCCACGGCGAGCAGGCCGCCGAGCACGATGAAGATCCAGCCGAAAGCGGCTCGACCCAACGTGCGGGCCACGGGTTGCGCGACGAGCGGCGACAAGAGGTTGACCCCGATGAATGCAGCGAGTGCGCCCAACGCCAGGCACATGAGCAGCGGCGCCGTGGCGAAGCCGCCGAAGAGCCCGAGACCGAGCAGCAGCAGGCCCAACGCGCTGACGGCGCTGCCGATGACGATGCGCCGCCCGAGACCGGCGCCCGCCAGTCGGGCATCGGCCTGCAGGGCATCGATCGGCGAGAGTTTGCGCGTGCGCAGCGCGGGCGACAGCGCCGACAGCATCGTGATGCCGATGCCCACGATCGCCGCGGCGATCACGGTGCGCAGCCGCAGTTGCGTCGGGCCGTCGGGTAACCCGAAGCCGGTACTGTTGAGGGCGGCCTGCACCACTTGGCCGAGGACGACGCCGACCAACGTGCCGATCACGGTGGCCGTCAGGCCGATGAGGAAGGCTTCGCCGAGCACCGAGCGGCGCACCTGTTTGCTCGACGCGCCGAGAGCGCGCAGCAGACCTAGTTCGCGGACACGTTGGCCGAGCACGATCTGGAACGTGTTGTTGATGATGAAC
The DNA here is from genome assembly GCA_039934635.1 of Acidimicrobiales bacterium. GTDB lineage: Bacteria > Actinomycetota > Acidimicrobiia > Acidimicrobiales > WLNW01 > DATLFA01. Next base: position 15,378 of record JBDTLT010000036.1, on the reverse strand, counting down.
GCCGACACGAAGACGATGACCGCCGCGAACACGAGCAGCACGGTGCCGAAGATGTCGGTGAATTGATTGAAGTCGTCGCGTTGCTCGGCGACCTTGACGGCCTTGTCGACGACCTCGGTGGTGCCGGGAAGGGTGGCGCCGATGCGCGCTTGCACCTGCGCGACGTTGGCGCCATCGGCGACCTGGATGTCGATCTCGTCATAGACGCCGGCGCGGTCGAGGAAGTCTTGTGCAGTGGCCGTGTCGAACGCGCTGATGACCGCGCCGACGGTGTCGTTGCTCTCACGGACGAAGGCGAAGGTGCCGACGAGCGTGAACTGCCGCCGGCCTTTCGGGCCGATGAGCGTGTAGGTCTGGCCGACCTCGAAATGGTTGTCCTTGGCCGAATCGATATCGAGGTTGAACTCGGTCGGGCCACTCGGGGGGCGACCGTCCTTCGGTATTACCTGTGACAGGTTCTTGTCGGTCGGGTAGTTGACGCCGAGCAGTGGTGCCCCGGTTGTCGTGACGTCGTCGCCGTTGGCCTTGAGCGGGATGACGGGGCTGTTGGTGATGCTGCCCTCGGCCGCTTTGACGCCTTCGACGGCCTGCACCGGCGCGAGCAACTTGGCGTCGACGGGCTTGCGGTCGGTGGATTCACCGAAGTCGAGTTTGGAACGCACGGTCAAATCGACACCGGCTTCGATGTCGTTGACGAGTTTGCCGAACGTAGCGCGCAAGCTGTCGGCCACGACGAAGCTGGCGACCGTGAATGCAACGCCGAGCACGATGGCGAGCATCGTCAGTGAGAGTCGCAGCTTGCGATCGAACAAGCTCTTTACGGTGTACTTCCACATATCGGCTCAGTCACCAAAGCCCTTCATGCGGTCGAGCACTTTTTGCCCTGTGGGTTCCAACATCTCGCCGTCGACGTGCCCGTCGGCGAGAAAGATGACACGATCGGCATACGACGCACCGTTGGGATCATGGGTCACCATCACGATGGTCTGACCATAGGTTTCGACCGCCTCGCGCATGAACGAGAGGATCTCCGCTCCGGTGCGGGAATCGAGATTGCCGGTCGGTTCGTCGGCGAAGATGATCGCCGGTCGCGACGCCAGCGCGCGGGCGACGGCCACGCGCTGTTGCTGCCCGCCGGAGAGCTCGGAGGGGCGGTGCGTGAGTCGTTGCCGCAAACCGACGGTGTCGATCACGTGGTCGAGCCAGGCTTGGTCGGGCTCGCGGCGCGCCAGGTCGAGCGGCAGGCGGATGTTCTCGAGCGCATTGAGCGTCGGGACGAGGTTGTAGGCCTGGAAGATGAACCCGACCTGGTCGCGGCGCAACAAGGTCAGGCGCTTCTCGTCGAGGGTCGTGAGATCGACCGGCCCGATCAAGGTGTGGCCGCTCGTGAGCGTGTCGAGTCCGGCGAGGCAGTGCATCAACGTGGACTTGCCCGAACCTGACGGGCCCATGATGGCGGTGAACTGGCCGCGGGGAAACTGGACGGAGACTCCGTCGAGCGCCCGCACCTCGGTATCGCCGCGGCCGTAGATCTTCACTGCGTCGACCGCGGCAGCGGCGATGTCTGCCGTGGGTGGGGAGTTCAGTGTGGGGCTGGTGGTCATGGGTCCTCCGGCCGCTCAAACTAACGGAGTAGGCCTGGCTTCGGCAGCCGGTTTGCGGTGATCAAACCGTGATCATTCAGGCGGTACACCCCGCTCTACGAGGGGCCGCTCGGGCCCCGACGTGGGCCTTCCCGACCCGTCGTGTGTCACAAGTCCTAGAATCAGCCTGTGAATTGCCCGAACTGCGGAGCTGAAACCGCGCCTGACGCACGGTTTTGCTCGGCCTGTGGGCATTCGCTGCAGACCCACGGCGACGAGCGCCGGGTCGTCACCATTGTTTTCGCCGACCTCGTGGGGTTCACCAGCCTCGCCGAGGGCCGCGACCCCGAGCAGGTCAAGAACCTGGTCGACGACTGTATGGAGCGGCTGGCCGCGGACATCGTGAGCTTCGGCGGCCAGGTCGACAAGGTCATCGGCGACGCCATAGTGGCCCTGTTCGGGGCACCGGTGGCCCATGAGGACGACGCCGAGCGGGCGGTGCGGGCGGCGCTCAAGATGCAAGCGAGCGTCCATGACCTCGACTCCGAGATGGGTGTGTCGATCCGCATGCGCATCGGTCTCAACACCGGTGAGGTCCTCGTCGGGTCGATCCGCGCCGATCGCGACTACACGGCCATGGGCGACGCGGTGAACACGGCCGCCCGGTTGCAGACGGCGGCCGAGCCGGGCGAAGTCCTCGTCGGGCGCAGCACCTACGACGCGACCTCTACGGTGATCCGCTACGAATCGGCCGGTGCCATCGCGGCCAAAGGAAAGGAGTCACCGGTCGAGGCCTTCCGCGCGATCGCCCCCTATGGGCTGCCCGGTGAACGCAAGGGCAGGGCGTTGACGCCCTTCGTCGGACGCGAAGGCGAATTGAGTGTGCTGCGCCGAGTGATCGACTCGTCGGTTCACCGCCAGCGTGCCGCGCTGATGTTGTTGCTCGGCGATGCCGGCGTCGGCAAGACGCGGCTCGCGGCCGAAGCCATAGAAGAGTCGCTCGACGACGAAGGCATCCTCGTGCTGTCCGGGCGGTGCGTCCCCTACGGCGAAGCCGACGCGTGGTGGCCGCTGGCCGAAGCCATGCGCACCGCCCTCGGCATCGACGCCGATATGGCGCTCGGCGAGGCGACGGTGCGCGTGCTCGACACGGTGTCGAGTGCATTCGCGATTGCACGCGACGCCCCGCAGGTACAGCGGTCGGCGACTGGCCTGTTGCATCTGCTCGGCTACGACACTGCGCTCAAGTCGGTCGACCCGCAGGCAGCGCGAGGCGAGGCCGGAAGAGGCGTGCGCACCTTCTTACAGGCGCGTGCCGGTCAAGGCCCGGTGATCCTCTGGTTGAGCGACCTGCATTGGGCCGACGACTTCATGTTGCGCATGGTCGATGGCCTCATCAACCGCCTCGCCCGCTTGCCGTTCGTCATCGTTGCGACGGGGCGCTTCTCGCTGGGCGAGCGATGGTCGCCCCAGCTCGGTCGGTTCAACTTGATCTCGGTGAGCGTCGATCCCCTCGACGAACCCGCGGCGAAGGCGATGCTGCATCACTTGCTCGGCCCCGAGATCGAGGCCCGGCTCGAAGCCGATCTGCTGGCCCGGTCGGGCGGTAACCCGTTCTTTCTCGAAGAGCTCGCCGCGTTGGTGCGCGACGATCGCCGGCCGGCCGGCGAACCGCGACCGCAACGCACCGAACTGCCTTCGAGCCTCCAGGCGCTCGTGTCGGCGCGTCTCGATGGTCTGCCGTCGCGCGAACGCGAGATTCTCGAGGACGCCGCGGTGTTGGGTCGCCGTGGTTCGATCGACGCGTTACGCCGCATGGCGAGCGAACTGCGGGCCGAAGTCTCCATCAACGATGCCCTCAGCGCGCTGGCGGAAAAAGATCTGCTCGTCGTGACGCGCATCGATCGTGGCGAGTGGTCGTTTCGTTCCGATCTCGTCCGCGACGTCGTCTACGGGCGGCTCACCAAGTCAGAACGCGCCCGGCGCCATTTCGGCATCGCCGACTATCTGGTCAACGCCGACGAATTCGAGCGAGCGGTCGACGCCATCGCGTATCACTATCGGCGCGCGGCCGAGTTGGCGAGCGAAATCGGCAAGGTCGCCGGCCTGCCCGACGACCTTCGCGAGCGAGCGCTCGACTGGCTGCAAAAGGCCGCAACCGCGGCGTCGAGTTCCGCCAATCTCGACGCGGCGCAGCGGTTGTTCGGCCAGGCACTCTCGTTGGCGCGCGACGACGACAGCGAGCGGCGCTCGGAGTTGTTGCTCGGTCGGGCCAAGGCCGCCATCGAGGCGCGCGAGCTGCCGTTAGCCCGCGCGGACATTGCCGCGGCGACCGAGTTGACCGACGACACGCTGCCCTTGTTGCGCGCGCGAGCCCAGCTGTATCTCGGTGAAGTCGAACAGTGCAGCGGCAACTACGAGCGCGCCGTGCAGCTGTTGCGCGACGCGGCGGCGCGCTATTCCGAACTCGAGCTCGAATCAGGCGTAGCCGAGGCGCTGCGCTACGAAGGCATGACGCACTTGTTCGGGGGGCGATTCGTCGATGCCGAGCGCTGCACGACCGAGGCATTGTCGCTCTTCCAAAAGGTCGACAACAGCAGTGGCGAGGCATGGGCCCGTCAAAACCTGGCCTGGATCGCGTTCGTTCAGGGCATGAGCAGCGAGGCCGAAGCGCGTTTGGGTGTTGCGTCGCAGTTGTTCGAAGAGCTGGGCAATCAGAGCGGCCTTGCGTGGTCGCGAGGCTTGCTGGCATTCGTCCGCATGCACCAAGGTCGCTTCGACGAGGCCGAAGAGATCGCGACGCAGGCGTTGCGCGACGCACGCGAACGCGGTGACCGGTGGGCCGAAGGCATGATGCAGATCCTGCGCAGCGCGGTGTGTCTGTGGTCGGGACGCACCGAGCTCGCTATCCGGCGCGCGGAAAATGCCCTGTCGATGATGCGCAGCATCGAAGACCGCGCGGGCGAGGTGCAAGCGGCCGCGTTCCTGGGGCGGGCGTTGGTGTTGGCCGGTCGGGTCAACGACGGATTCCAGCTGTTCGCCGACTTCGAACTGCGCCAGTTCGGCACCGAAGCGGCGGGCGTCGCGCAACTCATCGGTGCCGCGGCGGCGGCGTCGGCGATCGCGATCGGTGATCCGAATGAGGCGCGCCGTTGGTTGAGCGATGTCGATCCGGCCCTGCTCGATCCTGCGCTCGTGGGGCAAGGTGATCGCCTCGTCGCGTATGGGATGGCCGCGCTTCAGGAGGGTGACCTCAAGACCGCGCGCGTCCTACTCGAACGCGCGGTGCACCCCGAGGGCGACGCGGGCCCCAACCCGTCTGCGCAGGCAGCACTCGCGTTGGCGGCGTTGATGGACGGGGCCGATGAAGTCGTGCCGGGACTGACGTCGGCCGTCGAACGATCGCCCCGCGCGACCTACGCCGATCGTTGGTTGACCGCGGTCGTGGCGGCGTTGCTCGCGGCCCGACGCGAGGACGCCACTGCGTGCGTCGCGGCAGTCGATCGCGCGCAGCTGATCACGTCGCAGGCCGAAGATCGGGTCGCCCGCGCGATCGTCGCGCTGGCGCAAGCCGCTACGAGCGAAGCGTTGCGCTTGCCAGTGGCGGCCGACGCGGCGCGGCGCGCGGACGACCGGATCATCGCGCTCGGGGTCGAGGCCAAGGGCTGGCGTGCCGCGTTCGCGACCGCCCTCGGCTGACCGGCGTTACTTCGGCTGCTTGACCAGCCGGAGGTACGGCTTCTTCTCGTCCCACCCGCCGGGGAACAACTTCTTGGCATCTTCGTTGGACACCGCCGCGCCGATGATGACGTCGTCGCCTTGCTTCCAATTGACCGGCGTGGCGACCTTGTGCTTGTCGGTGAGTTGCATCGAATCGATGACGCGAAGAATCTCGTCGAAGTTGCGGCCGGTCGACGCGGGATAGGTGATGGTGAGGCGCACCTTGTTGTTGGGATCGATGACGAACACCGAACGCACGGTCATGGTGTCGTTGGCGTTGGGGTGGATCATGTCGTAGAGGTTTGCGACGTTGCGATCAGAGTCGCCGATCATCGGGAAGTTGACGGCCTGCCCCTGCGTCTCTTCGATGTCCTTCTCCCACTTCAGGTGGGAGTCGACGGGGTCGACCGAAAGACCGATGACCTTGACGCCCCGCTTGTCGAACTCGTCCTTGAGCTTCGCCGTGTAGCCGAGTTCGGTGGTGCACACCGGCGTGAAATCCTTGGGGTGCGAGAAGAGCACCGCCCAGCTGTCTTTCTTCCAATCGTGGAAGTTGACTTTGCCGTCTGTCGTGTCGGCTTCGAAGTCAGGTGCGATATCGCCCAGTCGTACTGCCATGGTGGCTCCCTCGGTGTCGTGTCAACCAGACATCAACACGGTGACGTGACGTCTGTATTCCCGACCAACCTTATCGGGATTCAGCGGGCATGCAAGCGGGGCGCCGCGTCAGCGCTTGTGCTCGAGCACGCGTGTTGCGATGTGCGCGCCGATCGCGAACGACGCGGTCGCCGCCGGCGAAGGAGCGTTGACGACGTGTACGCCGCGCGCTGTCTCCGCGAACGCGAAGTCGTCGATCAACTTGCCGGTGCGGTCGAGAGCTTGCGCGCGGACGCCGGCGTGCGAGGGCACCAGATCGTCGCGCGTGATCTCGGGGCACAATCGCTGCAGCGCTTTGGTGAAGGCGCGCTTGGACAGCGAGCGGTGAATCTCGCCGGCGCCAGTGCGCCAGTACTTCTTGGCGAGGCGATAGGTGCGCGGCGCCCGCAACACCTCGGCGACATCGCGACCGTTGATTGCCCGCCAGGTGTAACCCTCGCGAGCCAGCGCCGGCACGGCGTTGGGGCCGGCGTGGATGCTGCCGTCGACCATGCGGGTCAGGTGCACACCGAGGAACGGGAAGGCCGGGTCGGGAAGCGGGTAGATGAGGTTGCGACAAAGCGAGCGCCGTTCGGGGACGAGCTCGAAGTACTCACCGCGAAACGGCATGATGCGAATTCCCCCGGTGTCCGCGCCGGCCATTTTGGCGATGCGGTCGGAGTGAAGCCCGCCGCAGTTGACCAACATGTCGGCCTGCACTGCGCCGGTGGGGACGACGACTTCGATCGTGTCGCGTCGTTCGGTGATCGACTCGGCGGGCGAGCCGGTGCGGATCACCACACCTCGATCGGTCAAGACGCGCCGAAGCGCGGCGCACACTTCTGAATAGTTCACGATGCCCGTGGATGGCACGTGCAGTCCGGCGATGCCCTCCGCGTGTGGTTCGAGCTCGCGCAGGTGCGCCCGGTCGAGACGCGTCACCGCGACGCCGTTGGCTTCGGCGCGCTCGGTGAGCGCATCGAGTCGGGGAAGCTCGACCGGCTCGGTGGCAACGACGACCTTGCCGCAGACGTCGTAGCCGATGGATTGCTCGTCGCAAAAGCGCATCAGCCGTTCGCGGCCCTCGAGGCACATTTTCGCCTTGAGGGAGCCAGGCGCGTAGTAGAGCCCGGCATGGATCACACCGGAGTTGTGGCCCGTCTGGTGACGCGCGATGGCGGGCTCTTTCTCGACGATGATGATCGAGAGATCGCCGTCGCGCTCGAGCAGGCTGAAGGCCGTCGTGAGGCCGATGATCCCCGCGCCAACGATGACGATGTCGCAACGGTCGGCCATGACCACCTCTCGTAGAGCGCAGGTCGACGAGGCCCGAATGGCCGCCGCCGGTCCGGCGTGTAGGTCTACATGATGGGGGGATCGGCGCCGAAACGCTTGCATGCACCAGACGCGGCGACAGGTTATTTCGCTATATCAGGTGGTGTTGCGCACCATGACCGTTGTGTTGCAAGATGACGACGAACATTTCGGACCGAAAATCATTCGTAACGCTACTGTTACATCATCTTCGACCGATAGGGTTCCCGAACCGACCTTCGCCCGACCTGGCCACCCGACATCGGTGCTGGTCAAACTCCTACGAGGACCGATTTGAAATCGCGGCGCAACCTACTTGCTTCCCTCACCCTTCTGGCGGTGATGGGGTGCCAGCAAAGTGACACCGTCGTAACGACCGAGTCGCGGCTGTCCTCTTCGATAGAGGCCATCGTTCCCGTGTCGATCCCCGCCGGCGACGAACATCCGGCAGCCCAAAGCGCCGTGGACGTGGCGGCTGCTCGCCAAGGCCAACTCTCGCTCGTGTCCGTCCGGACCCCGACGGTGTGGACGACACAGTCGCTGGCGCTCGAAGTGCTCCCCGGGTCGCCGATGCCGGTACGCATGGTCGCCGAACCATTGCCGGCGCCCGCCGAGCCGGTCGCCGTCGTCGAGTACAAACAACCGGCGCGGCTGACGACTGCCGCCGCTCCGGCCCCCACGGTTGCCGCAGCTCCCCCGACCACGGCCGCACCCCCACCCGTCGTTCCCGCCGCCGCCACCGTCGCCGCCGCACCTTCCGCGGCCGGTGACATCGCGGCTCGCACCAACAGCGTCCGTGCGGGGCGCGGCGTGGCCGCACTTGCCCGGGACGGCTCGCTCGACAGCGCGGCCGTCGGTTGGGCTCTCGAACTCGCGACGAGTGGTGTGCTGCGGCACAGCTCGCTGCCGCAACAACTGCTCGGCAAGCCGTGGTCGACGCTCGGCGAAAACGTTGGCTTCGGCGCCTCGAGCGCGGTCGTCCACGATGCGCTGGTCAACAGCGCCAGTCATCTTGGAAACATCGTGAATCCGAGCTTCACCCGAATCGGTGTCGGTGCCGCCACCGATGTCAACGGTCGGGTCTGGGTTGTCGAGTTGTTCGCCGGCTGACGCTCGGCGCCGTTACGACGCCGGCATAGGCCTCGTTGCCAGCACTCCGTCACGCTCACACAACCAACACGGTGTATCCGACGTCGTGCGCCACGTGACCTCGCAATGGTCGCATCGAAGCACGACCGATCGCGGGCGATTCGACGGAGCTCGTCCTTCGAGCCCTCGTAGCTGAGGCATGCGCGCACTATAGGGAGCAAACGTGCAAAGGTGGAGCATGCGTCGACGACGGGGATCCACCGACGATGTTTTCGCGCATCCACATCTTCAAACGAAAGCAGCCACTGATGTCAACTGTGCCTTGTCCGAACCCCGACGGATCGAGCCCGCGCCAAACGAAGTTCGATGGCGCGCCTCCGATGTGTATCGACCCGGCCAAGACCTACACGGCCGAGATGGTGACGTCGATGGGCACGTTGACGATTGCACTCGACTCGGCATCGGCTCCGGTCACTGTCAACAGCTTCGTCTTCTTGTCGCGCTACCACTACTACGACGGCATCGTCTTCCATCGCATCATCAAAGGGTTCGTGTGCCAGGGCGGCGATCCGACCGGCACCGGCACTGGTGGCCCGGGGTATCGCTTTGCCGATGAACTCCCCAAGGCCGGTCGCTACGAAATCGGTTCTCTCGCGATGGCCAATGCCGGTCCCAATACCAACGGCAGCCAGTTCTTCTTGATCTCCGGTCAACAGGGTGTGCGGCTTCCTCCGCAATACGCGTTGTTCGGCAAAGTGGTCAAAGGCCTCGAGGTCGTCGAAGCCATGCAACAAGTCGAGACCGATGGCAGGGACAAACCCAAGACCGAGGTCGTGATCCAGTCGGTGACGATCAGCGAGCAGTGACCGAGCGTCGGGCACAGCGCGTCGTCGGCATCACTTGCCGACGAATGTCGCTTTGCCCGGACCGTGTTGCTTGAACGATTCGATGCCGATGCGGGCGTCTTCGGTGGCGAAGACTTCGGCGAAGAGCTGTTGTTCGAGCGCGAGTCCGTCGGCGAGCGAGCCGTCGAGGCCGGCGATGATGGCGCGCTTGGCGAGGCCCTGCGCAACCAACGCGCCGCGTGCGTAGCCGGCGGCCATCGCCATCGCGCGCTCGTTGACTTCGGCCAGCGGCACGACTGCATCGGCGAGCCCGATTCGCAACGCCTCATCGGCTTTGACCATGCGGCCGCTCAGGATGATCTCTTTCGCCCGCGCCGGGCCGACGAGACGGGTCAGCCGTTGTGTGCCGCCGCCGCCGGGGATGATGCCCAACAAGATCTCGGGTTGCCCGAACGCCGCGTTGTCGGCCGCGACCCGTAGATCACACGCCAGCGTGAGTTCGCATCCGCCGCCGAGGGCAAAGCCGGCGACGGCCGCGATCACCATGCGGGGAATCGATTCGATGGCGAGCGTCGTCGCGACGAACAGCGCGCCGATGGTGCGCGCTTCGTCGGGGCCGGCGAACTCCGAGATGTCCGCGCCCGCGGCGAAGATGCGCTCACCGCCGGTGATCACCACCGCGCCGGGAGGATCGGCCGCGAGTTCGAGTGCAGCCGAGCGCACTCCCTCGAGCACCGCGGTCGACAGCGCATTGACCTTGGGATTGTCGAGCCGGATGACCGCGACGTTGTCGTCGTTGCGCTCGAGGTGGACGACTGAACTCATCAGACGGCGGTCTTTCGTTTCGATTCGGATGTGGTTGACGCCGTGCCGTTGGCCGCGGTGCCGTTGGCCGGCTCGGTCGACAAGAAGCTGCGATACACCGACAGCAACGCTTGTTTCTGCGACTCGGTGAGGCGCCCGTCCGCGCGTATCGCGGCTTCGGTACCGGAATTCGGTGGTGTGGTGTCGTCTTCGTCGAGCCCGGCTGCCTGAGCGAGCATGGCTTCGGCAGAGAGGTTGAGCGCATCGGCGAGCGATTTGATGACTTTGATCGATGGCTGATGCAGGCCACGTTCGATCTGGCTCAGGTACGGGTTGGAGATCTTGGTGATCTCCGACAACTCCCGCAAGGTCAATCGCGCAAGTTGTCGCTGGCTGCGCAGATATTTGCCGAACGCGTCGAACGCGGTCGTACCGTTCGTCGACATCGAATAAATCAGACCTTGCCGTAGTCGTAGAAGCCCTTGCCGGTCTTGCGGCCGTACAAACCGGCGGCGACCATGCGCTTCAACAGGGGAGGCGGCGCGTAGTGCGCTTCGTTCCATTCGTCGTACAACACGTCGGCGACTGCCTTGATCGTGTCGAGCCCGATGAGGTCGCACAGCGCGAGGGGACCCATGGGATGGGCGCAGCCATAACGCATGCCGTCGTCGATTTCTTGGGCGGTCGCGAAGCCGGTATCGAGCATGCGGATCGCGTGCAGGAGGTAGGGCACGAGCAACAAGTTGACGACGAAGCCGGCGCGGTCGCCGCAATGAATGACGTGTTTGCCCAATTGCTCGGTGCAGAGCGCGTCGACGACGGTCACCGTCTCGGGCGAGGTCGTCAGGGATTTGACGACCTCGACCAAGGGTTGCACCGGGGCCGGGTTGAAGAAGTGCATGCCGAGCACGCGATCGGGCCGGGTCGTGGCCTTGGCCAATCGGATGATCGGGATCGACGAGGTATTGGAGGCGAGGATGCAGTCGGGGGGAGTGACCTTGTCGAGGGTCTCGAACACGAGCACCTTTTCGGGCTCGCTCTCGATGACTGCTTCGATGATCACCTCGCGGTCGCCCATCGCGCCGAGATCAGACGAGAACAGCAACCGGCCGAAGGCCTCGTCGCGTTCCTTGGGCGTCATCTGCCCCTTGCTGACCGACTTTTCCAACGCGTTTGCGATGCGGTCCTGGGCGATCGCAATCGACTGCTGCTCCACCTCGACCACGATTGTGTCGCACCCGCCTCGGATACAGACCTCCGCGATGCCTGCGCCCATCGTGCCTGCGCCGACGACACCTACTCGCTCGACCTTGCTCATCAATGTCCTTCCGAGACGAGTTAGAGCGGGCCGAAGCCCGCTCTGAACCAACAACGGATCGTCACCATACCAAACGGCTGCTAGATGTATGCAATGAGGCAAAGGGTAAATGTTTCTCGACCCTTGTAATTACCTTTTATTACGTTTAGATGTCGTTTGATGATTTTGACCCACATGCGCAGGTCAAGGGTAGATCAGCGAGCGGGGGTCAGTGCCGAGACGAGCTGGTCGGCGAAGGACTTCTGGGCCGAGAGCAGCTTCTCTGCGAAATCGAACCCGAGGGCGACGGCTTCTTTCGGTGAGGGAAGGGCGTCGACGCCAGGGATGTCGAACTTGGGGAGGCTGGCGGGGATGACGCTCTCCATGGTCTTCGACCAGGTGCGCACGCCGTCGAGGACCGCGGCCTGCGTGGCCTCGATGGCCTTCAGAACTTGTTCTTGGGTGGCGGCGCTGAATTCTTTGACATCGGTAGGCATGACTTCTCCTGAGCGGGGGGCCGGGCGATCTGCGTACCGGCCTGCTAAATATACCAAGCACTCGCATGATTTGCACTGGTCACCGGTCACGTTGCGGGTGCGGCCCCGTTTGTCAGCCTCGGAGGAACTCCGCGATCTGGGCGGCCACCGACGGCGCACTCGTGCGGTGGAACATGTCGTGGCCCACACCGGGCAGTTCGCAGTAACGACTGTTGGGAATGCGTGCGGCGAGGTAGCGGCCGTTGCGCGGGGGCACGAAGCGGTCGTCGCCGCCGGCGAGGACCAGGGTGGGCGTCTCGATCTGGTCGAGCCACGGCAGGCTCGACCATGTACCGATCGCCATCATCTGCCAGAGCAACCCGAGCGGGGTCGACCCGGAACCGATGCCGCTTTCGACAGTGTCGCTCCACTGCGCGGCCACTCGCCCGACGAGGCTGAACGGATCGCCCAACATCGAGCCGACACCACATGAGGTTGCCGCCAACACCATGCGCTTGATCCGCGCGGGACTCTCGAACGCGAACTGTTGCGCGACCGCGCCGCCGTGCGAATAACCGAGCACGTCCGCGCAAGCGATGCCGCACGCGTCGAGCACGCCTTCGGCGATGCCCGCGAGTTGGCGCATCGACAACGGAAGGCAAGGCGTGGTGCTCGCACCGACGCCGGGTGCGTCGTACGCGACGATGCAGCGATCGGCCATCTGATCGAGCAACGCGGCCCACGTTTCGACGCGCGACGACAATCCGTTGATCAACAACAACGGTGGGCCGCTACCGATCTTGCGAACGCGAAGTCGTAGTCCGTCTATTTCGATGTATTCGAGCACGTAGCCGGTGAGGGTACCTGCTCACGCGCGAGTCAATACAAATGTGCCTGGCGCATCACACAAGATCGGATAGTCCGTAGTGCCCACTTGTTGCGGAGGATCGACCATGTCGCCTGCGCGAGACGCGATCCATTGGATCCAATCTTGCCACCACGTGCCCTCTTGCAACGTTGCCCCGGCGACCCACATTTGTGGGTCTGCAGGTAGCTCTGGGTTGGTCCAATGCTTGGCCTTGGGGCTCGGCGGGTTGACGATGCCCGCGATGTGACCCGAGGTCGACAGGACGAAGCGGTTGTCCCCACCGAGCAGGCGTGCGGTCTTGTACGCAGAGATCCACGGCACGATGTGGTCGTCGACGGCCGAGAGCACGTACGCGTCGACGGACACCGCGCCAGGGTCGAGGCGAACGCCGTCGATGACGAGCTCGCCTCGGCTGAACTCGTTGCGGAGGTAGCACGAACGCAGGTAGGCCGAGTGCATCTTGGCCGGCATGCGAGTGCTGTCGTTGTTCCACGCGAGCAGGTCGAATGCGGGTGGCTTTTCGCCCATGAGCCAGTTGTTGACGACGTATTGAAAGACGAGGTCGTTGGCCCGAATGGCGTCGAAGGTGTGCGCCATCTGACTGGCTTCGAGATAACCCTTCTTGGCCATGCGCTTCTCGAGCGCCGCGATGCTCGACTCGTCGGTGAACGTACCCAGCACCCCGGGCTCGGAGAAATCGGTGTGTGTGTTGAGGAACGTCGCGGTGTTGATCGAGTCGTCACCGATCGCCGCGTCGTACGCCAGCGCGATCGCGGTGAGCGTGCCTCCGAGGCACACCGACAACGTGTTGACTTGCTCGGCGCCGGTGATCTCGCGGACCACGCGAACGGCGTCGCGCGGGCCTTTCATCAGATAGTCCTCGAAGGTGGTGTCGCGCATCGACTCGTCGGGGTTGCGGTAGCTGATCGCGAAACACGTGTGGCCGTGTTGCACGGCCCATTCGATCAGGCTCTTCTGCGGAGCGAGATCCATGATGTAGTACTTGTTGATCCACGGCGGGCAGAACAACAGCGGTGTGTCGAACACGGCCGGCGTCTGTGGTTCGTATTGGATCAGTTCGATGAGATCGCTGCGATAGACGACCTTGCCCGGCGTCATCGCCATGTTCTTGCCGACCTCGAAGCCCGACGAATCGACCTGCGCCGGCCAGCCACCGTTGTAACGCACGTCGTGCGCCATGTTGCGCAAGCCTTGCGTGACGCTCTTGCCCCCCGTTTGCATCGCTTTGCGGAGAGCGGCCGGATTGCCGACGAGTGTGTTGGTGGGCGCCATCGCGTCGACCAAGAACTGCGTCGCGAACCGTGCCTTGCGTTCTTGCTCGGGCCGCAACGTCGCCGAGTCGAGCAGCTCGAAAGCGAAGCGTTGGTTGACCAGATACATCTGGTGCAGCAGATAGAAAAAGGGGTGATCGGCGAACGCTTCGTCGGCGAAACGCTTGTCTTTGACGGGCGTCTTCGACGAGGTGCCCTTGTTGCCGATGAGGCGACCAGCGGCGCCTTGCAGCGCGCTGGCGGTACCGACGGCGAATCGCATGCCCGCGTTCATCACCGCGCCCGGATTGCGCGTCGTGGCCAGCGCCGCGCTGCCGAGTGATCGCAAGAACGAGACGGGGTCGGCCGCGACCAACGGATCTTCGGCGATGCCGAGCAGATCGTGCAGTGACTGCGACATGCCGTTGGCGGCCGGCGAACCGCTCGCGCTCGCGGCGCCGCGGGACCCCGAGCCGTGACCCGATGCCCGCACCGGCTCGCTCGGTGGCGGCGCTTTCTTGTGGGCTTTGGGCCTTTGCCCGCTGGTCTCGCTGCTCGTGGCGGCGGCGCTGATGCGCACGGTCGAACGACGCGTTGCCGGTTTGACGGCGGGTTTCGCGGCCGACTTGGTGGCGGCGGATGCCCGACCTCCAGATTTGGCGGCGGCCCGTTTGGGTGTCGCGGACGTTGGCTTCGCGGCCTTCGCGGCGGAGGCCTTTTTGGGGCCGGCCTTCGGGGTCGGGGACTTCTTGGGCATGGCACGCCCTTGCGCGTTGTGGTCCCTGCAAAGGTATCCGATCATTGCCGAGTCGACAGCAATAAGACGGTTACCTTGGGCACGTCGAGCAGGAGATAACGGGTCCTTTGAAAGAAATGTTCGTCGCGCGATCGGTCGCTGTCGATGGTGGCACGCTGACGGTGGGGCTGTCCGGGCCCGAGCCGTCGCAGGCTCGCGCGACGGTGATTGCGGCGCACGGCATCACTGCGTCGTCGGTCTCATGGAATGCCGTCGCCCGCGCGCTTCCCGATGACGTCTCGTTGGTGGCCGTCGACCTTCGTGGGCGCGGCGCGAGTGCGTCGCTGCCCCCGCCGTTCGGAATGCGGGCGCATAGCGAAGATCTGCTGCGCGTGATCGACGCCTTTTCTCTCGACGCGGTCGTCGCGGCGGGGCACTCCATGGGCGGCTACGTGACCTCGATGTTGGCCGCGACGCATCCGACTCGTGTGCGCGCGCTGGTGTTGATCGACGGAGGGTTCCCCTTGCCGGTGCCCGTGGGGTTGCCGCCCGAGCAGATCGTCGAGGCTGTCGTCGGGCCGGCCGTGAGTCGCCTGTCGATGACCTTTGCCAACCGCGAGGAGTACCACGAGTTCTGGCGCCGACACCCGGCGTTCCTGCGTGGCGATGCGTGGAACGACGACGTGGTCGCGTATCTCGACTACGACCTTGAAAGCACGGACCTTGAAAGCACGGACCT
>JBDTLT010000035.1:0-35682 GCA_039934635.1 Acidimicrobiales bacterium | reverse complement strand
GTGTTCTCGACGGTGGTGTCGAGGTTGTCGGGCGCGAACAACACGTCGAGGAGCGGACGCTCGAGGATGGCGTCGAGCGTCTCCGCACACCGGTCGAGCGCAAACCGGAACACCGGTTGTGTGCGATAGAGCTCGCGGCCCATCCCGAGGTACTGCGAACCTTGGCCGGTGAACAGGAATGCGATCTTGGGCGGATCGGTGCGGCTGTGCGCGCCGTGGCGAACCTCGGGTGCGGGTTCACCGTTCGCGAACGCGGCGAGCTGTCTCGATGCCCGCGGCGCGTCGTCGGCGACGACCGCGACCCGGTGCGCGAAGTGATTGCGGCCAACGCTCAGCGTGTGCGCGGTGTCGTCGAGTCGTGCGACGCCGCACGCGAGGTGATGCGCGTGCCGTTCGGCCAACTCGCGAAGGGCCGCATCGCTGCGAGCCGAAACGGCCAGTACATGCGCGGGGCGGTCGTCGGCTGCGACAGACTCGGTCCGCCGCAGTTCGGCAGGCGGAGGTTCCTCGACCACCATGTGCACATTGGTGCCGCTGAATCCGAAGCAGCTGAGCCCGCCGAGCAGGCGACCGTCGCCAGATGTCCACGGTTGCTCCGCGACCGGAACCGCGACCGACAATTCATCCCATGCCACGTGCGCGCTGGGCGTCTCGAAGTGCAGGCTGGCCGGAATCGAGCGGTGCTGCAGCATCATCACGAGCTTGACCAGACTGGCCGCGCCGGCAGCTGCCTCGAGGTGCCCGACGTTCGACTTCAACGAGCCCACGATCAGCGGGTGATGTGGGTCGCGACCCGCGCCGTAGACCGCGCCGAGGGCCTGCAGTTCGATCGGGTCACCGAGCGCGGTTCCCGTGCCGTGCGCCTCGACATAGCTGACGTCGCCGCTACGCACACCTGCGTTCGCCAACGCGGCGCGCATCACTGCCTCCTGCGACGGACCATTCGGCGCGATGAGACCACTGCTGGCACCATCCTGGTTGACCGCGGAGCCGCGGATGACGGCAAGTATGCGGTCACCGGAGGCTTGTGCGTCGGCCAGACGCTTGAGCACCACGACCGCGCAGCCCTCCGCGCGAACGAATCCGTTCGCGCTCTCGTCACCGAACTTGCAGCGGCCATCGGGGGAGAGCATCTGGTACTTCGAGAGGGTGATCGAGGACTCCGGGCTCAAGATCAGGTTCACGCCGCCGGCGAGTGCGAGGTCGCTTTCCCCGAGACGCAAGCTCTGGATCGCGAGATGCACCGCGACGAGCGACGATGAGCATGCCGTGTCGAGCGAGACGCTCGGCCCCTCGAGACCCATGACGTAGGACAGGCGGCCGGACACGATGCTGTGGGCGATACCCGATGCGTAGTACGCGCCCAAGCCGTCGATGCCCTGGCTGGCGAGGGTCAGCTGGGCATAATCGCCCCCCGCCACGCCGATGAAGACACCGGTGGGAGAACCGGCCAGATCGGCGGGGGCCTGGCCCGCGTGCTCGAGGGCCTCCCACGCCACCTCGAGGAGCACCCGCTGCTGGGGATCCATCGCATCGGCTTCGCGTGGCGCGATGCCGAAGAATGCCGCGTCGAAGCCACTGACATTGCGAACGAAGCCGCCGTACCGGGTGGATATCTTGCCCGGGGCGCGGAAGTCGGGGTCGTAGTACGCGTCGACGTCCCACCGATCCGACGGCACCTCGCTGATGGCGTCGACCTTGTCGCGCAGCAGCGCCCACAGCTGATCGCAATCATCCACCGCGCCGGGTAGCCGGCAGCCGATGCCCACGATGGCGATCGGTTCGCGCGCCGCGTGCTGCGCGGCCTCGAGCCGCGCTTGGAGGTCCTCGATCGCGAGGAAGGCACGCTTGAGCGGTGAGAGGTCGGCTGACTGGTCAGGCAAGTCGCTCATCGGTTCGCGATCTCCGTGAGCTTGGCCAGGAGCAGTGCCTCGACCTCGTCCTCGGACAGACCGGCGACATCTCGCGCGCCGGGCATCGGCGTGTCCGAGCGCCCCGTCGCATCCACACCAGCATCCGAGTGCGCACCTTGATCGGCCGGGTCGTTCGCCAGCAGATGCTCGAGGTATCTGGCCATCGCCACGATGTTCGGATGATCGAAGACGAGTGTCGCGGGTAGCTTGCGATCGAGGCCTAGGCCTTCGACGAGCACGTCGCGCAACTCGACCGCCATGAGCGAGTCGAAACCGGCGTCGAGGAGTGGCTGCTCGCGCGGCAGCCGCGACTGGTCACCGATGCGCAGCACGTGCGCGATGGATTGACGGACGAACTCGACGAGCACCTCGAGGCGTTCATCGGGCAGCGCGGCCGCCAACGCGGCCGCGAACGCCGCGGCCTCGGGCCGTTCGACCACGGATCTCGCCGACGCCAGCGCACGTGGTCCGACCGAATCGTGCCGCCGCGCGACGGCGGTTTCCTCGCCGGGGGCGTGCGCGAACAGCAGGGCTTGGCCGAAGATCGCCGTGGGCTCGTCCGCGCCCGGCACGCTGACGACGTCGACGAAACCGGCCGCCGCTAGGGCCTCGGACCAGCGGTCCGCAGTGATCAGCGGATGATCGTCGCGCCAGCGGTCCTCGAACAGCTGCCATCCCTCGATGAGCCCTGTGGTGATGTCGAACCAGCGTGGGTGATTCGTCGTCTCGTACGCGATCAGAACACCGCCCGGTGCGAGCAGTGACCGCGCGTGGTCCAAGGTCACGTCGAGGTCGCGGGTCGCGTGCAAGACGTTCGCGGCGATCACGAGGTCGTAGCCGCCGGGGGCGTATCCCTGATCCTCGGGTGACTGTTCGATGTCGAATTTCGCGAAGTCGACGAACGGAAACGCGGCCGAGAACCGTTCGGCTCCACGCGTGAGGAAAAAGTCGGATAGGTCGGTGAAGGTGTAGCTCGTGCGATCCGCCGGCAATGCGGGTAGCACGGTTGCCGTCGTACCTCCTGTACCCGCGCCGATCTCCAACACCCGGAGCGGGCGATTCGGGCGGGCGTCGGCCGACGCTCGAGCGGCGGCTCGCACGATCGCGTTGAAGTACCGGGCCACCGCCCATGTGCCGTAGAGCCGATCGACGGTTTCGTACGATCCTTCGGGGAACAGCGTGGCGAGGCCGTTCTCCTCGCCGCTGATGACCGCGCCGAGGTGTTCGCCACAGCGGCGAAGGTAGGCCAGAAACCACTCGACGCCCTCGAACGCCGCGTCGGCCTCGGCCAGCAGCCCCTCGATACCGGGATCGACAAGTGGGGTGGTGAGAACGAAACCGTCGCCGTCTCGCTCCACCAGTTTTTCGTCGGCGAGGTGTTCGAGCCAACGATCTGCGAGGTGGCCGTAGCGGGGCGCGATGCGACCGGCCTCGATGAGCGCTCGAACCCGAACGACCTCTCCGCCTTCGAACAGCCCGAGGTCGCGCACAGCCGCCACGATGTACGCGACCGCCAGACGATCGAACAGCTGCCATCGGATCGGATAGCGGTCCAATTGCAGATCGAGGGGGCCCTGTTCGGCTTGGCGCTCGGCAGCCGCGACGACTGCCGGCCACACCGCCGTTGCCGGCCGCCTGGCGGATGCAAATGCGTTGGGCGACCAGAACGACTCGTGCTGCCACGGATAGGTCGGCAGCTCGACATGGCTATGGGGAGGCCCGCCGCCGTCGAACCCGCGCCAATCGACGTCGACTCCGGCCACGTAGAGGCGGGCGAGGCTCGACGCGATCTCGCGCGACTCATCGGAATCTCGGCGCATAGACGGCGCCCAGGTGGTCGTGGTGTCGGTGGAGATGCGCTGGCCGAGTGCGAGCAGTGTCGGGTGCGGCCCTATCTCGACGAACGTGTTGCAGCCCGCGTTACGCAAGGTGTCGAACACTGCGGCGAAGCGCACGGGCTGGCGCAGATGACGGCGCCAGTAGTCGGCGGTTGCCAGCTCGTCGTCGACGAGCTCGCCGGTCATGCTCGACACGAGCCCGACGTTCGGCCGGCCGAACGAGACGCCCCGCACCGCGCCTTCGAATGCGTCGAGGATCGGTTCGACGAGCGGTGAGTGCGCCGCCACAGAGATGTCGAGTGGGCGCCATTCGCCGTCGTCGAGCGCCAGGTCGGCGACCACCGCGCGTACCGCTTCGGCGCGCCCGGAGATGACGGTGGTCGTTGGGCCGTTGACCGCGGCGATGCCGACATCGGCGCTATACGGCGCGACGGCCAGCGCGACGCGCGGCTCATCGACGAAGAGCGCCGCCATCTCGCCGTCACCGTTGAGCGTCTGCAGGAGTCGACCGCGCGCGGTGATGAGCCGCAGCCCGTCCGCGAGGTCCATCACGCCGGCCACGACCGCGGCCACGTATTCACCGGCGCTGTGGCCGGCGACGAGCGACGGCCGAACACCCCACGATTGCCACAGCTCGGCCAACGCGTACTGCAGGGCGAACAACGCCGGCTGCGCGTAGACCATCTGCTCGAGGTGATCGCCCGCACCGAAGAGGATGTCCGGCAGCGTTCGATCGAGCTGACCGCGCAACAGTTCGTCACAACGGTCGATGGCGGCGCGGAACACGGGACGCTCGGCGTACAACGACGCCCCTGCGGTCGCGTGATGCGAACCGTGACCGGTGAAGAGGAACGCGACCACCGGTTCGAGCACCGTCACCTCATGGGTGATCACCGCCGCGGCGTCCCCGGCGGCGTATGCGACGAGTTGTTCCGCGGCCTGGGGCGCGCTCGACGCGACGACCGCGAGACGGTCGGCGAAATGTGATCGTCCGGTGTTCGCGCGGTACGCGACGTCGGCGAAGGCCTGATCGGGGCGAGCGACGAAGGCTGCCGCGTACTTCGCCGCGAGATCTCGCAGCGCCATGGGCGACTTCGCGGAGAGTGCGAGCACCGACGGCGCGGCGCCATCCGAAGAAATCGTCCCTGTCGCGACACGCGGCGCCTCGGAAACGATCACGTGCGCGTTGGTGCCGCTGAGACCGAACGAACTCACACCGCCGATGCGCTCGTTGCCGTTGGAGTCCCACGGCATCGGCTGGGTGGGCACCGCGATGGGTAGGTTCTCCGAAGCGATGTACCCGCTGAGTGTGTTCAGGTGCAGATGCGGCGGAATCGCCTGGTGCTCGAGCATCAGGACCAACTTGATCAAGCCGCCGATGCCTGCCGCAGCCTCCATGTGCCCAACGTTGGTCTTGACCGATCCGAGCAGCAGGGGCTGGTCGTGCGACCGTCCGCGACAGAGGACCGCGCCGAGCGCGCGGACCTCGATGGGATCGCCGAGCGGCGTACCCGTTCCGTGCGCCTCGACGTAGCCGACCTCATTGGCCGCCACGCCGGCAGCGGCGAGCGCCGCGGCGACGACCTTCTCCTGCGACGGACCGTTGGGTGCGGTCAGACCACCGCTGCGTCCGTCCTGGCTCACTGCGGAGCCGCGGACGACAGCCAAGATGTGGTCATCGTCGACTTGGGCGTCGCGAAGCCGCTTGAGCACGATCATCGCGCAGCCTTCGGCACGCACGTACCCGTCGGCCGATTCGTCGAACGTCTTGCACCTACCGTCGGGTGCCAGCATTCGGGCCCGAGAGAAGTTGATGGACAGCTCCGGCGCGAGGATGAGGTTGACCCCACCGGCGAGCGCAAGGTCGGTTTCGCCGTTGCGCAGCGCTTGCGCGGCGAGGTGCACGGCGACCAGGGAGGACGAGCAGGCCGTATCGATGGATACCGCTGGTCCTTGGACGCCGAGCACATAGGACAAGCGTCCGGCGGCGACGCTGAGCGCGTTGCCGGTGGTGGTGTACGCATCGATCTGGTCGCGGTCCGCGAGCAGCATGCGCAGGTAGTCGCTGTTGCTGATGCCGAGGAAGATGCCGGTGTTGCCGCCGAACAGTTCGTCGGGCGACGTGCCGGAGCGTTCGAGGGCTTCCCAGGTGACCTCGAGGAGCAGTCGCTGTTGTGGATCCATGCTCTCGGCTTCACGCGGCGATATCCCGAAGAACGACGCGTCGAACTGATCGATGCCGTCGACGAAGCCGCCAAAGCGCGTCGAGATCCGGCCGACCGCGTCAGGGTCAGCGTCGTACAGTTCGTCGACCGCCCACCGCTCGGCCGGTACCTCGGTGATGGCATCGGTGCCCGACCAGAGCTGCTGCCAGAACGTGTCGGGATCGGTTACGCCACCGGGGAAGCGCAGACCCATTCCGACGATCGCGATGGGTTCAGTCGATCGGGCCTCCGCATCGGCGAGGCGCGCTCGTAGGTCACGGATCTCGAGGATCGCCCGCTTCATCGGCGAGAGCTCTTCGGCGTTGGGTGCCGTCACGAGGTCACCTCCGATCCGCCGAGCTCGGCCAGCAACAGGGCTTCCGCCTCCGCCTCGGACAACGCCGCGACGTCTTCGTACCCGGCGGTGTCGGCCGGGCTCGGTTCCACTGCGCGGCTCGGGCGCGGCGCGACCTCGGGCGGCTCGCCGAGTTCGGGCAAGATTGCGACGAGGTAGTCCACCAGCGCGTCGCTGGTCGGGTAGTCGAACAGCAGCGTCGCCGGCAACGAGCGGGCCAGCGCCGCGCCGACCGCGTTGCGCAGTTCCACCGCCATGAGCGAATCGAGGCCGAGCTCCGAGAAGGGTTGACGTGGTGGCACCGGCGTGCCCGACGCCAGTCCGAGGACCTTCGCGGCCTCCTCTCGTACGAAGGCCAGGATCGCGGCGCGCCGCAACCCCGGCGGTGAGGCCAACCACGTCGCGAGAAGATCGCGGTCGGGGGTGCCGGCCGCGGCCGATACCGGCCGGCGAATGGCCGACAGGATCGGGCGCGCGTCGAGCAGGCTGCGATCGAAGGAGATCGCGACCACGTGCGCGGTGTCCAGACACCGCGCGCGTTCGAACGCGTCGAGGGCCCGGTCGGCTGTCATCGGCTGATAGCCCTGACGGCGCATCCGTTCCTCGTTCGCGTGATCGAGCGGCGCGGTCATGCCGACGCGGTCCCACGGTCCCCAGCTGATGCTGAGCCCCGGTGCGCCGCCTGCCCGTCGGGCCATAGCGAGCGCGTCGAGGAACGCGTTGGCGGCCGCGTAGTTGGCTTGTCCCGCGGCGCCGAGCACGCCCGCGGCCGACGAGAACAGTACGAACGCGTCGAGCGGCAGGTCGCGGCTGAGGTTGTGCAGATGCCAGCCGCCCGCCAGCTTGGGCGCGAGAACGTGTTCGAAATGCGGCCACGACTGCTCCGCGAGCGTCGCATCGTCATTTACCCCGGCGGCGTGGATGATGCCCCGAAGCGGCGCGAGGTGCCGGGCGATGTCGTCGAGCGTGTGCTCGACGTCGCGCTCGACCGCGACATCCGCTTGGATGCAGCGCACCTCGACGCCCACGGAGCGCATCGAGTCGATGGCTTCGCGAGCGAGGGCGTCGGGAGCCCGTCGACCGACCAACGCCAACGAGCGCACGCCGCGCTCGACGAGCCGTCGGGCCACGAGCAGACCGATGCCGCCGAGACCACCAGTGATGAGGTAGGTGCCATCGGCACCTACCGGGGACGCCTCGCGCGTCACCGGCTGAGTGACCACCACCTTGCCCACGTGGCGCGCTTGAGCCATCAAGCGGAATGCGCCCACGACATCGTCGAGCCCGAAGGTGCTGCGGGGCAGCGGCGTCAACTCACCGGCAGCGAAGCGTCGCATCAACTCGACGAGCATCGACTGGATGGCCGGAGGATCACCGATCGACACGTCACCGAGGAAGACGATGGCGTAGTCGACGTCGCCCCGCGCTGCCGCGACCTGCGTGGCACTCCAGATTTCTCGCTTGCCGATCTCGAGGAAGCGTCCGCCGGGTGCCAGAACGTCCAACGTGCGCGCGATGAAGTCGCCACTCAGTGAGTTCAACACGACGTCGACACCGCGCCCGTCGGTGGCGGCCATCACGCCGTCCGCGAAGTCCAATGAGCGTGAATCGAAGACATGGCGCACCCCGAGCGACCGCAACAGATCGCGCTTGTGATCGCTGCCCGCCGTTGCGTACACCTCGGCGCCGAGCCGCTGCGCGATCTGCACTGCGGCCATGCCCACGCCACCGGCCGCGGCATGGATGAGGACGCGCTCGCCCGCCGTGAGTCGTCCGACTTTCTCGAGCGCGTAGTGCGCGGTGAGAAACGTGATCGGAATGGTGGCCGCTGCTTCGAAGGACATGGTCTCGGGCAGGCGTATCGCCAGATCGGCGTTGGTCGTCACATAACTCGCGAACGAGCCTGATCCCATGGCGAGCACACGATCGCCGGGTACGAGGCCGCGGACGTCGGGACCGACCCGCACGATCTCGCCGCTGCACTCCTCGCCGAAGGTGTCCACCACCTCGGGGTACAGGTCGAGGGCGATGAGCACATCGCGAAAGTTCAGTCCTGTGACATGGACCCGGATCTCGACCTCGCCCGCCTTCGGCGCCACGCGCACGAGTGGTGCCAGTTCGAGGGTGTCGAGAATGCCCGGGCCACCCGACACAAGCCGACGGTCTCCCCGCTCGGCGAGCGACGCGCCGATGGGTGCTCGACACCGCCCGAGTCGCGGCGCGAACTGCTCGCCGCCCCTGAGCGCGATCTGGTTCTCCGCTCCCGGAGCCGACACGACACGGAGGAGATCGCACACTGCAGCATCGGGATCGAGGCCCGGCTCGAGATCGATCCGTATGCATCGCAGCTCCGGATGCTCGACCGCGATCGCGGCGCCGAGGCCCAGCAGCGTGGCTTGTTCCGGCGCGGTCGGTGCGCCGCCCACCGCCTGCGCGCCACGGGTCAGCAACCACAACCGCGCGGGGACCGCGAGCACCGCCTGGGCGGCAGCGAGCGCACCGCCGAGAGGACGGTGCTGATCGCCGACGACGGCGGCGCCCGGCTGCAGGGGCACCGCGTCGAGACCGCGCGCGTAGACGACCTCGCGCGCCTCGGTCTCTTGCAGTAATGCGGCGAGGGCCGCGTTGGTGACGTCGAGTTCAGGAGGCACCACGATGCAGCGAGCACCACTGCTCTCGAGCGCGCGGGCCAGGCGGGTGCCGACGGCCGCCCGATCATCGATGATGAGCCAGGGGCCAGTCGGCGACGTCGCCCCGACGGGAGCGTCGGCCGGTGACGAGAGCGGCTGCCAGTCGACTTCGTAGAGCACGTCGTCGTCGACGATGCGTTCGTGGCTCTGGCCGAGCACCTTGCGCAGCGCGTCGGCGTTGGTCCGACGAAGTCGAAATCCGAGAAGCTCCGCGACGGGAGCACCGCCCTCGGTGGCGATCGTGATGTCGACGCTGATGCTCTCGCCTCCCCGTTCACCGGTCGAGCGAACGTGCGACCACAGCACCTCATCGGGCGCCTGGTGTACGCGGAACGACGAGATGGCGACGGGCAGATAGACGAAGCCGTCCGTGGGCAGCAGGGTGTTGAGCGAGTGCAGCGCCGCGTCGAGGAGCGCGGGATGAAAGCCGAACCGAAGTCGGTCACCCCGAATCGACGCCGGCATGGCGACTCGACCCAGTGCCTCACCGTCGCCGACCCACACGCGCTCGACACCCCGGTGCATCGGCCCAAAGTTCATTCCCCGCCGCGCAAGGTCTTCGTACAAGTCCTCGCCCGCGACGATGGTGGCGCACCGCCGCTGGATCGAGGCGACGTCGAACCGCGGCGGCGGTGGGGCGGGGATGGCCGACACGTCGCCACTGGCATGCAGCGTCCATTCGTCATCGCCGTGCAGACTGAAAGCGGAGAAGGTTGCGCCGCCCGCCCGCGGCTGAATGTGCACCTGCACCGTCTTTTCGATGTCCGCATCCAGCGCCAGGCCGGCGACGATCTCGATGTCGCGCACCTGTCGCGGCGCGGTACCCGCCGCGGCGGCAAATGCGGCCAACGCCAACTCGAGGTAGGCCGTCGCCGACATGAGCGCCACGTCGTGGTAGCGGTGGTCGGCGAGGAACGCGGGTTCGGTAGCCCGTAGTGCTGACTCGAAGACGGAGCCCGCGATCGCCGCCGACCGTACGCGATGGCCGAGCAGTGGGTGCCCGGGCCCGAGCGGCCCTTTGAGCGGAGAGGCGGGCGGCAGATACTCCTGGTCGATCGCGCGTCGGGGTGGCGCAACCCGATCCCCTGCGTCGAACCAGTGTCGCCGGCGTTGCCAGGGATACGTCGGGAGATCGACGACGCGGCCCTGCGGCGCGAATCCGCGGGTCCAGTCGAGGGCGACGCCCATGGCGTAGAGATCCGCGACCGCGCCGAGCATGGTTTCGCGTTCGGGACGACCGCGGCGCAGCGACGTCGTGACGACACCGTCGCGGCCGCCGGCGGTCAGTGTTTCGAGCACTGCTGCGCCGAGCACCGGATGCGGGCCGACCTCCAGGAACGCGTTGCAGCCCGACTCCGCCGCGGCGCAGATCGCGTCGGCGAAGCGCACCGGATCGCGCATGTTCCTGGCCCAGTAGTCCGTGCCGAGCTCGGCTGTATCGACGATTGCTCCGACAACCGACGAAGCGAAGCGCACCTTCGGGGCTCGCCGCGCTTCGAGCCCGGCGAGTGCCGCAGCCAGCTCACCGGCGTAGGGCGCCATCTGAGGGCTGTGGAACGCGTAGTTGACCGGCAACCGACGAACGATCGCGCCGGTCGCCGTGAGCGCGTCGACCGCGTCATCCATCGCGGCGGGCTCGCCCGAGATGACCGTCGCCGCGGGAGCGTTGATCGCCGCGACGCAGAGCCGGTCGCCATACGGTGCGATCAGTTCTTCGACGCTCGCGACGGGCAACTGTACCGACGCCATGGCCCCGTTTCCCGTCGACGCCTGCATGAGGCGGCTGCGATGGGCAACGACACGGATCGCATCGTCCAGAGTGAGCGCACCGGCCACGTACGCCGCGGCGATCTCGCCGACGCTGTGGCCGACCACGGTGTGGGGAATGACGCCCCACGATCCCCACAGCGCGGCGAGACCGATCTGCAGGGCGAACAGCGCGGGTTGTGCCACCTCGGTCTGGTCGAGCCGCGAGTCGGCTTCGGGTCGCGCGAGTTCGTCGAGCAACGACCAATCGACGTAGGCCCGAAGCAGCTCATCGCAGCGCTCGACGGCGGCGTGGAACACGGGCTCGTGCGCCAACAACTCGCGGCCCATCCCCCACCACTGTGGACCTTGACCGGAGAACACGAACGCGAGCCGCCGCGCCTGGCCGGGGTCGCGCCGGCCGATCGCCGTGCCGGGGCGCGCTTCGCCGGCCGCAAACGTGCGCAACCGCTCGACGAGTTCGTCTCGGTTCGAGCCGACAACCGCAAGTCGCTCGTCGTGATGCGTGCGGCGCGCACCGGCGGTGTAGCACACGTCGGGCAACGCCTCGCCGTCGACCGTCGCGAGGTGGTGCGCGAAACGTGCAGCGGTGGCTCGCAGCGCGTCCGCGTTCTGGGCCGACAGCGGGAGCACGAACGGGCCATCGCTCGGTTCGGACCGCGGCAGGCGAGGTGCTTCTTCGACGACGACGTGGGCGTTGGTCCCCCCGAAGCCGAACGCACTGATGCCGGCAAGCCGGCGCATCGAGCCGGCGGGCCAGGGATGCGATTCGGTGGGGATGAAGAACCGAGTCTCGTCGAGGGAGATGTGCGGATTCAGGGCGGTGAAGTGCAGATGGGGCGGAATCGCCTCGTGCTGCAGGGACAGGACCACCTTGATCAGCCCGGCGACACCCGCCGCCGCTTCGAGGTGGCCGATGTTGGTCTTCAACGAGGTGAGCGCGACCGGCGGCGCACCGGCGAACCGTGAGCCGACCACTTCCGCCAGAGCTTCGACCTCGATCGGGTCGCCGAGCGCGGTGCCGGTGCCGTGCGCCTCGATGTGGCTGATCTGCTCGGGCAACACCTGCCCGTTGTGCAATGCACGGCGCACGACAGCCTGCTGGGCCAAACCGTTGGGGGCGCTCATGGCGGTCGATCGGCCGTCCTGGTTCACCGCCGAGCCCCGGACGACCGCGAGCACGGGGTCACCGTCGGCGATCGCATCGGACAACCGCTTGAGAACGATGAGCCCACACCCTTCGCTGCTCACGAACCCGTCGGCACTCGCATCGAAGGTTTTGCAGCGTCCTGCGGGCGACATCACGCCCCATTTCGCCATCGCCAGACCGGGCTCGGGCGACAGGATGACGTTCACGCCGCCGGCGATGGCCATGTCGCTGTCGCGATTGCGCAGACTCTGACACGCCGTGTGGATGGCGACGAGGGAGGAGGAGCACGCGGTGTCGATCGCCATGCTCGGTCCGTGCAGATCGAGCAGATACGAGACGCGATTCGCGATGATGCAGTGCGTAGTACCGGTGACCGTGTGTGCGTCGATGTCCGGAAGGCTTCCGTACTGGCGGTCGCTGTAGTCCACCCGCGTCGCCGCGATGAACACGCCGGTGAGGCTGCCCGCGATTCGCTCGCGGGACTGCCCCGCTCGCTCGAACGCCTCGATCGCCACCTCCAACACCAGACGTTGCTGCGGGTCCATGCGCGCCGCTTCTCGCGGCGAGATCGCGAAATACGCCGCGTCGAACTGGTCGATGCCCTCGAGGAAGCCGCCCCATCGCGAATTCGTCGTGCCCGGCGCGTAGGGATCAGGGTCGTAGAGAGCGTCGGCGTCCCAGCGGTCGGCCGGTACCTCGCCGACGGCATCGATCCCGTTCGCCAAGAGTCTCCAGAATGCTGCCGGGCTGTCCGCACCACCCGGGAAGCGACAACCAATACCGATGATTGCGATCGGTTCCGCGGCCAGAATGTCGCCGCCGTCGATCTGCCCCCGAACCTGCTGGGCGAGCAACGCCAACTTGACCGAGGACAACGCAGCCGTGCGCGGTGTGCCGCTCTTTTCTTCGTCCCTCCGCTGTGTGCCGCTCATCGCTTCGTCCCTCGCATGAGTTCGCGCAGCGCGTCGTCGTCGGCCAAGGCGTCGGCGTCGGACAGCATCTGATCGAACGAGGTCGGTGGGTGCTGCGGCTGCGCGTCATGCACCGTCTCGGAGGCCCCGAGCGCGTAGCCGAGCTTCGCTAGCAGGTGCGCGCCGAGGTCGGTCACCGTCGGGTAGTTCCAGGCCAATGTGGCCGAGAGCCTGAGCCCGAGCTCCGCCTCGAGTCGATTGCGCAGTTCGACGCCCATCAGCGAATCGAGCCCGAGTTCACCGAGCGGCTGCGCCGCGTCGATCTGCGACTCGGGCATCGTCAAGATGCGAGCAACGACGCGCCGCAGCACTGCTTCGACGATCTCCGGGCGATCTTCGGGTGCGGCACTCGCGAGCCGCTCGGGCAATGACGCGACCGGCCTGGTACCCGCACGATCGTTGCGGGAGCTTCGAGCATCGACGACCAGTTGGGAGACCAGCGGGCTCGCGGTGCGAGCGGCGTCGTACGTGGCCCAATCGATCGGCACGAAGACCACCTGTGCCGCGTTGCCGTGGACCATTCGCCCGAGGGCATCGAGACCCTGATCGACGCGAAAGCCGTGAAGGCCTTGCGCTTCCATCTGCTCGACGGCCCGCGGCCATGCTTCGCCCAGCAGCCCACTCCCCGTGCCGGACCAGAATCCCCAGTTGACGCTCAGCGCGGCTTGGCCCCGCGCCGCGCGATGGCCCGCGAGCGCGTCGAGGGATGCGTTCGCCGCGATGTACGCACCTAGGCCGGGCTGGGGCAGAACTGCGTCGACCGACGAGTACATGACGAAATGGTCGAGATCCTCCAGCAGTTCGCCGAGCACCCACGCGCCGACGAGCTTCGGGCGCAGTTGTTCCCAGAACGAATCCCAGCCAAGGTCGCCCAACAGACTGCTCGTGAACACCGTCGCGGTGTGTACGACGCCGCGAATTGCCGGCCAGCCTTCAGTCCGGAATTCGTCGAGGTACGCGCGCAGCTGTGACTCGTCGCCCACGTCGACGGACGCGACGTGCACGGCCGCCCCGAGCGACTCCAACTGACGGATGACGGACACCCGCAGACCGATCGCGCCATCGGGTGCCAGCCCACCCCACTGCGCTCGCGGAGGAAGCTTCGTGCGGCCCATGAGGATGAGTCGGCGCGCGCCTTGGCCGACGAGCCAACGCGCGACCTCGACACCGAGGCTGCCGAAGCCACCCGTGATCAAGTACGTGGCATCCGGCCGGATGTGCATCGCACTCGCGGCGGGTGGTACCCGCCGCACGAGTTGCGCGATCGAACGGGTATCGCCACGCAACGCCACCTCGCCGTCGGCACCGGCCCCGCGTATCTCGCGAACGAGTCCCTCCACCGCACGCTCCGGCGATGCGCGCGGATCGAGATCGATCAAGCTGCCGAACATGTCGGGTAGCTCCTCGGCCAGTGCTCGGCCGAGGCCCCACAACGGTGCCTGCGTCACCGTCTGACCATCGTCGTCCGCGCCGACCCGCTGCGCACCGCTCGTCACGATGTGAATCCGCGCCGGACGCTTCGACCGGGTGAGCGTGTGGACCAACGCCAGGAGATCGCCGCAGGCGCGGCGTTCGATGCCTTCGAGGTCTCCTACGCGCACGTCGTCGACCGCCGGTGCGTCGAGGCCGCGGAGGTAGACGATGTCGACCGTGTCACCGAGCGACAATTCACCAAGCGACTCTTCGGCGA
Organism: Acidimicrobiales bacterium; assembly: GCA_039934635.1. Lineage (GTDB taxonomy): Bacteria > Actinomycetota > Acidimicrobiia > Acidimicrobiales > WLNW01 > DATLFA01. The sequence goes on along the minus strand of JBDTLT010000035.1, from coordinate 21,104 downwards.
ACGCCGTGTCACCGTCCGCCGTGACGATCGCACGCGTAGAACCGTCGGCCGCGAGCGCGGCTACGAGCGCGTCGCCGTAGCCGCGACCATCGCTCACGATGACCCAGTTCGCGACAGCCGGCGAGCGGGTGGAGGCCGGCCCGGCGACGGGCTGCCACTCGACACCGTAGAACCAGTCGTCCGGTCGATCGGCCACCTGCTCGACAGGCCGGAGTCGCAGATCGTCGATCGTCGCGAGGATCTCACCGGTCGGACCGAACAGCTCGACGTCGACCACCGCCCGGTCGCCGACTTCGACGGGGCGCGTGCGAACGAGGCACCACCCGCCCCGGGTCCACGGCTGGTGGATCTGAACCCGACCCGCGTACGCCGCGTTCATCGGCGGTGGCGGCGCGCTTTGGTCAACGAACGCGGCGAAGGACGCCACCTGCAGGCAGGCGTCGAGCATCGCGATCGTCGCATCGCCACCGGTGGGTTCGGAAAGCTCGGCCAGCAACGCACCATCGGAACACCACAGTCGAGTGATGCGGTTGGCACCCTCGCCGTCCACGACCCCGGCGGTCCGCAGGAACGCCGACGCCTCGGACGTGTCGAGTTGCCTGGTTGCGCGCTGGCGGAGCGCGCGCATCTCTGCCAGGTCGACCGCCGACCGCACGGCGAACGCGGGCCCCACCGCCGCTCGCGTGTGGAGGATCCACTGCGCGCCGTTGCGGCTGTAGACCGAGATCGACGCCGCCGCGCCCGAGCGCGGGTCGACGATCACCTGAACGACCGTCGGTTCGTCGTCGTCGAGCACCATCGGGCTGTCGAAGCGCACATCTTCGAGCGACTGGAGTTGAGACGCGGCGAGCGCGAAGCCGAGATGCGAGGCGTCGGGCAGGGTGAGCGCGCCGTCGATGCGGATCTGATGGAGCTGCGGCGCATCGCGCGCGTCGAAGCTGTTCTCCCAGACCTGCGGCGCGGTGTCATCGGCCGCGTCGTGCCGCCAGCCGAGAAGTGGATGCTGAGGCGCGCCGCGGTGCGAGAGGCCCGGCGTTGTGACTGCGTCGATCCAATGGCGCGCTCGCTGCCATGGGTACGACGGCAGCGCCACCGGCCGGTGTGCGCCGCGGTACACGTTTCGCCAATCGACCGCATACCCGTCGACGTAGAGCGCGCCCAGCGCTACGAGCATTGTCAGCGGCTCGTCGGTGTCACGCTTCATCGACGCAACCCGCGCGGCGCGGTGTCCGGACCGCTCCATCGTGTCTGCGATCGCGCCGAGCAACACCGGGTGCGCGCTCAGCTCCACGAAGCGACCGTGGCCGCCGTCGAGCAACTGACGCACCGCACCGGAGAACAACACGGGCCGGCGCACATTGGCGGCCCAGTACTGTGCGTCGAGTTCCTGTCCGTCTACGAACCGTTCGGTCACTGTAGAGAACAAAGGGAATACTGCGGACCGAGGACGAACGCCGGCGAGTACAGAGACGAGATCGTCGTGCAGTGCGTCCACCTGTGGGCTGTGCGACGCGACATCTACGTTGATCCGACGACAGAACACGTCGGCGCGCTCGAGGCGGGCCAACACGTCGTCGAGGGCATCGGGGTCGCCCGACAGCACTGTCGACGATGGGCCGTTGTTCGCCGCGATCGCGAGCTGACGCTCGTGACCTTCGATGGCGCGGCGGGCTTCGTCGATGGACAGATCGACGACCGCCATCGCACCCTGGCCGCTGATTCGCCGCAGCAGTTGGCTGCGCCGGCAGATGATTCGCGCGCCGTCGTCCAACGACACGATGCCGGCGACGTGCGCTGCCGCGACTTCGCCCATGCTGTGGCCGACCACCGCGTTCGGCTCGACGCCCCACGAGTGCCAGAGCGCGGCGAGGCCGACCTGGATCGCGAAGAGTACGGGCTGGATCACATCGATCTCATCGAGGCGCGACTGGTCAGCCTGGAGTTGGCCGGTGAGTGACCACTCGACGTACGGCGCGAACGCGCGCTCGCAGCGGGCGATTGCGTCGCGGAACGCCGGCTCGGTGGCCAGGAGTTGGCGGGCCATCCCCGGCCACTGCGAGCCTTGGCCGGGGAACACGAACACGAGCTCTCGTCGCGTGTTCGATGCGTCGCCCACGACGACGGCCGGGTGTTCGTCGCCCGCCATGAATGCGTCGAGCCCGGCGATGAGATCGCGGCGACTGCGTCCGACGACTGCGAGGCGATGCTCGTGATGGCTCCGCCGAAGGCTCGCGGTGGCGCAGATGTCGCGCAACGACACGTCGGTCTGACTCTCGAGCATTGATCGGTAGGCCGCCGCCAGCGCGAGCCTCGCCGGCGCGCTGCGGGCCGAGACGGCCAGGATGTAGCCGGCCTCGTCATCGGCCGGCGGGTGCGCCGATTCGGACGGAGCCTCGCCGATGATCACGTGGGCGTTGGTTCCCGACCATCCGAACGAGCTGACACCCGCGTGGCGCGGCGAACTGCTTGCCGGCCAGGGCTGCACCGAGGTCGGAATGACGAAGGGCGTGTCACGGAGCGAGATGTGCGGATTCAGCGTCTCGAAATGCACGAGCGGTGGCACCTCGTTGTGCCGCAGCGCCAGGACGGCCTTGAGCACGCCCGCGATGCCGGCCGCGCCCTCGAGGTGACCGACGTTGGCCTTCGCCGCGCCGAGCAGGCACCGGTGGTCGCGGTGACCGACCCCGGCGAACACTGCCGACAGCGCCTCGACCTCGATCGGATCGCCGAGCGGCGTCCCGGTGCCATGCGCCTCGATCATCCCGATCCGATCGGGGGACAACCCCGCATCGCGGAGCGCTTCGGCGATCACCGCTTGTTGGGAAAGGCTGTTGGGCGCGGTGAGCCCGTTGCTCTTCCCGTCCTGGTTCACCGCCGAACCGTTGATCACGGCCAGGACACGATCGCCATCCGCCACCGCATCGGAGAGTCGTTTGAGGAGCACCGCTCCGCAACCTTCGGAACGCACGAACCCATCGGCCCGCGCGTCGAACGGCTGGCACCGTCCGACCGATGACATCATGCGCATGCGCGACGCGACGATCGTGAAGGTGGGGTCGATCATCACGTTGACCCCACCGGCGAGGGCGAGCGTGCATTCACCGTTGCGCAGGCTCTGCACTGCCAGGTGCACCGCGACGAGCGAGGACGAACATGCGGTGTCGATCGCCAGACTGGGCCCGCGTAAGTCGAGCAGGTACGAAAGCCGGCCACTCACCACGCTGTGCGACGTCCCGGTTGCGCTGTACAGATCGAGATGGCGCGGGTCGCCGGCCTGCATGAGGTAGTAGTCCGCGCTGTGACTGTGCACACCGATGAACACGCCGGTGCGGGTTCCCGCGAGCCGCTCGATCGACTGCCCGCCGTCTTCGAAGGTCTCCCACGCCACCTCGAGCACCAGGCGCTGCTGCGGATCCATCTGCGCTGCCTCGCGCGGGGAGATACCGAAGAACGACGCATCGAACTCGTCGATCTGGTCCAAGAAGCCACCCCACCGCGTCGCGGTGCGGCCCGGAGCCTCGGGATCCGGGTCGTAGAGACCAGCGGTGCCCCAACGACCGGCCGGGGTCTCGACGATGGCGTCGCCACCGTCGCGAAGTAACTGCCAATAACGGTCGGGGTCGGCCGCACCGGGAAAGCGGCAACCCATGCCGATGATGGCGACGGGCTCGTGGCGCGATGCTTCGACCGCCTCGAGCTTTGCCCGCAGATCCTTCAGCGACGTGAGCGCGCGCCGGAGTTGGTTGGTCGTCTCGTCACTTGCTGCGGGATTGGTCACGGCCGACTCAATCCGCGTTCAGCAGCTTGTCGATGGCAGCCAACTCTTCGTCGAGCATGGCCTCGAGGTCGCCCTGCGACAGTTCCGCATCGAGCGCCGCCGAGGCATTCTTCTGCGCCGCCCGCGGGGCAGACGCGGCGGCGTCGCTTTCGAGCGAAACCGCCATTCGCCCGGCCAGATGACCGGCCAGCACGGCCACCGTCGGATAGTTCCACGTCGTCGTGGCGGACAGCGTCAGTCCCGTTCGCACCTCGAGCCGGTTGCGTAGTTCCAACGCCATGAGCGAATCGAGGCCCATTGCCTTGAGCGCCTCGTTGCGGTCGATGCGCTCGGCCGCGACGCGCAGCACCGGTGCCACCTCGGTACAGATCGCGTCCTCGAGCATGGTGCGGCGCCGGCGCGCAGAGGGAGTGCTCAGCAGCTCGTCGCGGAGGGACGCACCCAGGGTTGCCATCTCTGCGCCCGGCGCGTGATCGGTGAGCCGCGTCAGAAGGCCCGCAGCCGAAGGATTGTCCGCGACCCAACGGTCGGCGTCGAATCGCATCACGCTGGCTTGTGCAGCGTGACCGGCGAGCAGCAATTCGAGGCAGTCGAGCGCCTCGACCGACGAGATGCCGCCGAGACCACCGCGGGCGAGACGCTCGCCCCGGTTGGCTTCGGCGGCGGCGAGGCCGACATCGGACCACGGCCCCCAATCGACGCTCAACGCCGGGACACCTGCGTCACGCCGCTGATGCGCGAGCGCATCGAGGAAGGCGTTGCCGGCGGCATAGTTCGCCTGGCCGGCCAGGCCGAGCAACGCGGCGACCGACGAGAAGCAGACGAAGAAGTCGAGTGGTTGGTCGCGCGTCAGCTTGTGGATGTTCCACCCGCCGGCCAACTTCGGCGCCAGCGCGGCCGTCAGGCGGTCGTCGTCGAGCGCGGTCAGTGTCGCGTCCGCGAGCACACCCGCGGCGTGCACGATGCCGCGCAACGGCGGCGCCTGTTGCTCGAGCAAATCGAGCGCGTCCTCGAGCTGAGCCTCGTCGGCTACATCCGCGGCAAGGGTGAGCACCTGCACACCGGACGCTTCGAGGTCGCTGATCGCCGCACGCGCGGAATCACTCGGCCGCGAGCGACCGAGCAGGGCGATGTGTTGTGCGCCGCGCGCCGCGAGCCGTTGCGCAACGGCGAGTCCGAGGGCGCCGAACCCGCCGGTGATGAGGTAGGTGCCGTCACCGCGCACGACGCCGGACGCGGCCGCCACGTCGTGCGGCGGAATCGAGAGGACGAGCTTGCCGATGTGCCCGGCCTGCGCCATGGTGCGGAAGGCGTCAGCGGCAGAGGTGATCGGCACCGTCGTGTGGGGCAGCGCGTCGAGTCGGCCCGCGGCGACCAGCGCCATGACCTCGCGAAAGAGCCCGGCGACATAGGCGGGGTCCTCGTCGGTCATGCGGGCCAGGTCGACCACGAACAAGGACAGGTTCTTCATGAACGGCGCCAGACCGATGGACCGATTCGCGTAGACGTCGCGCTTGCCGATCTCGATGAAGCGCCCACGGGGCGCCAGCGCCCGCAAGCCGGCGGCGATCGCTTCCCCGGCGAGCGAGTTGAGAACGACGTCGACCCCGCGCCCGTCGGTGAGCGACAGGATCTCGTCGGCGAAGTCGAGCGAGCGCGAATCGAAGACATGGTCGACGCCGAGCGACCGCAGATAGTCACGTTTTTGTGGGTTACCGGCGGTTGCGAAGACCTGCGCGCCGGCGCGTCGGCAAAGCTGCAGCGCGGCCAGCCCCACTCCACCCGTTGCACTGTGAATCAGCACCTGCTCGCCCTCGCGGATGCGACCGAGTTCGTGCAGCGCGTAGTACGCGGTCAAGAGCGCCACCGGCAGCGTCGTCGCGTCCTGCGCAGTCAGGTGGTCGGGCCGCGCAACGGCGAACATCGCCGGAATAGTGACGAACGAAGCGAGCATGCTGGTCTCGCCGTACGACGGCGTTATCGCGATCACGTGATCGCCCACCGCGAACTCGCGCACACCTGGCCCTAACGCGACGACGGTGCCGGCGCACTCCGCGCCGAGTGCCGTGTCGGGGCTGGCGTCGAACCCCGGGTAGATTCCCATGGCTTTCAAGACGTCGAGGAAGTTGAGTGCGCCGGCCTCGACCCGCACCTCGATCTCGTCGAAGCGCGGAGCCCGCCGTGCTGTCGCGCGGGGCGCCAAGGTGTCGAGGTTGCCGGGCGTCGCAGCCACCAGTCGGTAGACGTCCGTTTGTCGCGTGTTGCTCGCCGATGAGTCCGCCGGCGTGGCGACACGGCGTTGTAACCGCATGGCATGGCGCCTATCGCCGCGCCGCGCCACCTGACGGTCGACGTCCGCGGCGCGGATCTCGTCGAACAACTCTTCGTCGTCGCACAGCCTCTGGTCCTGAAGCGCGTTGCCCATCGGATCGAGATCGATCAACGTGCAGCGGCGCTCAGGACGTTCGGTGGCCACCACGCGACCGAGGCCCCACACGACGGCTTGATGCGCAGCCATGGGGGCGGCGTCGACGGGCTGCGCGCCGCGGGTGACCAACCATAGGCGTGGTGCATCCGTCCACTCGATCCGATCGAGCGCCTGCACGAGCGCGACGATCCCGCGACAGCCCAATGTTTCCGCGGCGGCTACCGCGCCGTCGTCGGCCGATTCGATGTCGGTGGCCCAGTTGTAGACGACGCCTCGGCACCGGGGCGGGTCGTCGAACGCTGCCGCCAGCAGTGACGCGTAATCGCGTGGCGAACCCGGGGCGAGCGTGAAATCGTCCGCGGTCAGTTGGCGATACGCGTCGCCGACAGTGACCACGACACAACGGTCGCCGGTCGCGCGAATTCGATCGGCGAGGTCGACTCCGACGGTCGTCGACGCGAAGACGAGCCAGGTGCCGGGCGAATCCGCGATGGCGGGGATCGCGTCGTCGATCGGATGCCACACAGTCTCGTACAGCAGCTCGTCGAGGTCGGACGTTGCCGCAGCACCATCGCTTCGCCGTAGCTGGAGCCCTCGCACCGCGGCACGCACAATGCCCTGCGAGTCGACCACGGTGATGTCGGCACGGAACGTCCCCTCTTGTGCGGCATCGACGGTGGCGTGAGCCCACGTGGGCGTGTCGCGGTCGGGCCAGTCGAAGACCGCGAGATGATCGATGTGCACCGGTAGGAAGGTTCGATTCGCGGTTTCGATCGGCAGCGCGGCCAGCGCGAGTTGCAGGCAACCGTCGAGTACCGCCACTCGTGCCGCGTGTCCGTCACGGGCATCGACGGGCGCCACAAGGCGGGCCAGCACTTCGCCCGACCCGATCCAGCATTCCTCGATCGCCCGGAACGCCGGGCCGTAGCGCAGACCGCGGCGCTGCATGGCGGCAAGATGTTGCTCACTCGAACGATGCGACGCGCAACGAGCACTGACTTCCGCCAGATCGAAGGGTTGCGGCGCAGCCATCTCGCGGTCGAGACGAAGCAAACCGTCGGCGTTAGGACGCCAAGTGCCATCAGGAGCCGCGCCGAAGATCGTGAACCGGCGAACGCCCGACAGCTCGCCCTCGACCAACAGCTGTACGCCGTTGCCCGTGTCGCCCAGCACGAACATCTCGGCGAGGTCGAGGTTGTCGATGGCACACGGCCCAGGACGGACCACTTCGGCCGCCGCGAGCGCGAATTCGATGAAGCCGGCTGCCGGCATGATCGGCGCGCCGAGCACGACATGGTCGCGCAGGAACGTGAGCCCGTGACCGACGAGATAGCGCTCCCAGATGACGGTCTCCGGTGCGGCGCCAGGGCGCAGCGCGCGACCCAACCAGGGGTGGCCACCACTGGCCGCGACGGGCGCCGCGTCATACCAGAACCGCTCGCGTTGCCATGGGTAGTTCGCCAGCGCGACACGTGGCGCGGCCTCGTCGACGATCGCGCTCCAACGAATGGCCGCGCCGTGCGTGTACAGCTGGCCGAGCCCCGAGAGCATCGACGCCCGCTCGGGCTCACCGCGGCGCAGCGATGCCACAACGGTTCCGACGAAGTCGCCGTGTCGCAGCACCTGCTCGATTGCAGGAAGCAGAATGGGATGGGGGCTCATCTCGACGAAGACGGTGTGTCCGTCACGCGCCATCTGCTCGATCGAACGTGCGAAGAGCACCGGCTCGCGGAGATTGCCGGCCCAGTAGTCCCCGTCGAACTCGTGCGGCCCGTCGCCGGCACTGCCTACAGTTGAATAGAACGCGACGGTGGGCGCCACGGGAGCGAGTGCGGTGAGCGCATCGCGAAGTGGCCCGAGCAACGGGTCCATCTGCGCACTGTGCGATGCGACATCGACGTTCACCGCGCGGCAGAACACGTCACGAGCGTCGAGCGCCGCCATCACGGCCTGCACCGCCGCCGGTTCGCCGGAGATGACCGCCGACCGCGGGCTGTTGGTCGCCGCGACCTGAACTCGATCGCCGACACCCGCGATCGCCGCTTGCGCTTCTTCGTGGGAGAGGTCGACGACTGCCATCGCGCCCTGGCCCCGCACCGTGCGCAGCAGAATGCTGCGCCGACAGATCACTGCCGCCGCTTCGGCGAGCGCCAGGGCACCAGCGACGTACGCGGCCGCCACTTCGCCCATGCTGTGCCCCACGACGGCGTCGGGCTCGATTCCCCAAGAACGCCACAGGGCCGCCAGGGCCACCTGCGTCGCGAACAACAGGGGCTGCACGATGTCGATCTCGTCGAGCCGGCTGTGATCGGCTTCGGCCGCAATCTGTTCGAGCGGCGACCAGCCCGCTTCGGCGTTGATGGCACGGTCACAGTCGGAGAAAGCTTCACGAAAGACGGGTTCGGTTGCGAGCAACTCGCGCGCCATCCCATGCCATTGCGCACCTTGACCGGGAAAGACGAACGCGACGCGCGGCGCGCTCGTGGCGCGGCCTTCGCTCACATTCGGAACATGCTCACCGCGCAGCCACGCCGCCAACGCGTCGCGGAGTGCTGCGACATTGCCGGCAACCACCGAGAGCCGATGCGCGTGGTGATTGCGCCGCAGTGCGGCGTTGGCACAGAGATGCGCGACGCACGAGGGATCCTCCGCCAGCATCTTCTCGTAGGACACGACCAGCGATCGCAACGCGTCGCCATGCGCGGCCGACACCGCCAGCATCAGTGTGGAAGGGCTCGGGTCGCGCCCATCGACGCACGCGGGTGGGGGCGCGGCCTCGAGTACGACGTGCGCATTGGTGCCCGAGATTCCGAACGAGCTGACCGCCGCGATCGGTCGACCCGCATGCGCCGAGAACGGACGTCGTTCGGTGCACAGCGCGAGGCCGAGCTCGGCCCACGCAATCGCCGGATTCGGCTGGCGCACATGGAGCGATGCGGGCAATTCCCCGTTCTTCAGGGCCAACGCCACCTTGATCAAGCCGGTGACCCCCGCGGCACCCTCCGTGTGCCCGATGTTGGTCTTCACGGACCCGACCAGGCACGGCGCGTCCGGGTCGCGTCCGGCACCGACCACCGCGCCCAGTGCGCCCAACTCGACCGGGTCACCTGCCGCGGTACCGGTCCCATGCGCTTCGACATACTGGACCAAGCGAGGATCGACACCGGCGTGCGCATACGCAACGCGGAGCATTTCCTCCTGGCCCGACTGCCCCGGTGTTGCGAGGAAGCCGCTACTGCGACCGTCATTGGTCACCGCGCTGCCCCGGATGACCGCGTAGATCTCGTCACCGTCCGCGATCGCCGAGGACAATCGCTTGAGCGCGACGATCGCGGCGCCATCGCTGCGCACGTATCCGTCGGCCGCGGCATCACCGAACTTGCATCGCCCGTCGGGCGCCATCATGCGCGACTGCGAATACGCAATCGTGATGTTGGGTTGCAGGATGACATTGGCGCCACCGGCCAATGCCAGATCGCATTCGTTCGTCCAGAGGCTCTGACACGCGAGGTGCACGGCGACGAGCGACGACGAACACGCGGTGTCGATCGTGACGCTCGGGCCGAGCAGATCGAAGAAGAACGAGAGTCGGCCTGACGCGGTGTATCGCCCACTGCCGGTCGTCATGTGGAAGTCGATGTGATCCGGGTCGGCGAACAGCCGCGATTCGTACTCGTTCAACCACATGCCGACGAACACACCCGTGTTCGTGCCGGCGAGGCGGGGCTGGGGCATGCCGGCGTCGTCGAGCGCCTCCCATGCCGTCTCGAGTAGCAGCCGCTGCTGCGGGTCGAGACGATCGGCTTCGCGCGGTGCGATACCGAAGAACGCCGCGTCGAAGTTCTCTACGCCCTCGAGGAATCCACCCCACTGGCTCATGATGCGGCCCGGGGTCGCGGGACGCGCGTCGTAGAGCGTGTCCACATCGAATCGCGCTGACGGGACGGGCCCGATCGCGTCGAACTCATCGCACAGCAGCTGCCACAGTTGCTGCGGGGAATCTGCGCCGCCGGGCAGCCGGCAGCCGATCCCCACGATGGCAACCGGCTCGCGGATGCCGGCCGTCTCGTTCATGTCGAAGCCACCGAAGCGCGGGGCATGACCCAGCGTTGCCCGATGTCCGCCGCCAGCGCGGCGCGTGCCTCGCCCGCCAAATAGAAGTGATCACCGTCGAAGAGGCGCACCGAGATGGTGCGCTCGGCCACTCGCTGCCAGCCCTCGAGCGCCGAAGGACATGGGTGCGTGTCCATCGTGCCGCCGTACACGTGCACCGGGCACGCGACCTTCCTATCGCCTACCGGTGTATACGTTTCCCAAGTGCGAACGTCGGCTCGTAACGCCGGTAGCAGCAGCGCGAGCAGTTCCGGTTCATTGCGAACGACATCCGGCACCCCGCCGTAGCTGTCGTTCAGTGCGTCGAGGAAGGCGTCGTCGGGCAGCGCGTGGATCTCGTGCCCGGTCCGTGGTTCGTCCGGGGCGCTTCGCCCGGACACGAACAGGTGCGAAGGCGATGGCGCTCCGGCTGCCTCGAGTGCGACGGTCAACTCGAACGCAACCAATGCGCCCATGCTGTGTCCGAAGATCGCAAACGGTAGGTCGGCGTGGGCGACGACCGCGCCGTGCAGAACGTCGACGATCTCGGTTATCGAATCGAGCAGAGGCTCGCGCGACATTGGGCTGCGCCCCGGCAGCTGTACGGCCACGACCTCGACATCGCTCGGCAGGTGTCGCGGCCACAACCGGTAGGTGGCGGGACCACCCCCCGCGAACGGGACGCAGAACAGCCTCCGTTGCGGTGTCGCGGCGGAATCGAAATGCAACAGCGACGGATGACGGGCCCGGGGCACGTTGGTGTTCATCGCCGATCCCACGGCGTGACGACCAGCGCGACCCATCGGCCACCCGCCGCGGCGAATCTTCCGTGAAAACGAGCGGACTCGTTCACCACATCGGCGTCAAACCCGGAACCGTTGACGTCGAGGCGAACCTCGCCGAAGTCGAGCATCCGCCCGCCCAGGGCACTCCACGCCTTATAGGTCGCCTCTTTCAGAGTGAACGCGAGATGCGCATCCAGATCTCGTTCATCCGGGCGAAGGATCAGCGACCACATTCCCGGCGCCAGCGCTGTCCTCGGCTCGATGTCGATGCCGATCGAGCTGATCAGTGGACCTCGGGCGATCGCCGCGACGGCGAACTCGCGATCGTGGGCCAGCGAGCCGCGCACGTCGGTTGGGAGCACGGGCGCTCGGTTCGGCGCGACCGAGATTGGCACATGACGACCGATGAGCGAGCGAAGCAACGCGCGGCCTGTGGCGAACTCGTTGCGCCGGCCGGTCACCGCACGGGCGACGGCCAGTTGTTCCTCGGCGAACAGCGCGGTGACGTCATCCGGGTCGATGCGGCGCGCGCCAACCGTGACGCCGGCCGGCGCAATCGACCACAGGGCGTGCGCGAGCTCTGCGACCACTCGATCGACAGTCGAGTCGGCTGTCCCGGCGGCATCGACGGCGGCGGCGTGCTCGAAGGCACGGACATCCGCTTGACCAAGGTCCGTCCGGTCACCGAGGTCCGTCTGGTCGACCGTCATACGGGAGGCCGTCATTACACCTCAAAGGCTTTGGTCTATACGGTTGTATGGTAACAAGCACTGACAGTGATTCACGAGTACTTTGCCGATCCGGTGCGCTGCCGTGTCCACGTATGGATATCGGCAACGCACACCGCAACCTGAGCGGTGCCGGTGATGATGTCGTCGGGGCGCGGACGCGTGAGTCGTTGGCGGAGCCGAGGAGCGCGTCCCGCAGGGCGGCGGTGCGCGATCGTCGGCGACCAGACCGGTGTGGGTGACGGGTAGCCTGCGCAGAAACACGGTCGGGTAGCCTGCTCGGAGACGGGCGCGAGGAGGACAGAACCGCAGGTGGCCCAGGTAGCGAGTAGCGGAGGTTGCCACCCGGGTGGCCAGATCAACGTCGACGCCGATGTCATCGTCGTCGGGACGCCGGGTGCCTCCGGTGAGGTGATATCCCGGCTCGTGCCAACCGTGCCCCGTCTGCTGGTCGACGATCGGCTGTCCGGCGAACTCGACCGTCTGGAGGCAATCGCCTCTGTGCGACCCGAGGTCAGGTTCGTCCACGTGGTGCGTCACCCGTTCGCGACGATCGCCGGCGCCGAGGTCGAGCAGCGCGAGGCCGAGGCGGCGTGGGTCACGGCCAACGGCAACCTCTTCGACCTGGCCGAGCGGGTCGGCGACAGCCGTTGCCTCGTGGTCCGCTGGGAGGACATTCACGCCGACCGCACGGCCGAGCTGCAGTCGTTCCTCGGGCTCGGGGGCGACACGCCCTCGCCCCGCAGGCGAAGCGCACGGTCGCCGCTGCGGTCCGATGGGCCGCCGCCCGCGCAGCGGCCGGGGCGCGCCACGCGCGCCCTCGCCGCCGAGCTCGGCTACGAGCTCGATCTACCCGTCCCCGCCCCGGCCGGCACCGACCCCATCGGACCGAGAGCGCGCGGCGCGGGCGTGCCCGCCTCATCGGCGCAGCAGCGACTGCTCTTCATCGAGTCGTTCGAGCCCGGGCTCTCGGTCCACAACCTCCCGTCGGTCAAGCGGGTCATCGGCGTCCTCGACGTCCGCGCGCTGGAGGCCGCGCTGTCCACCGTCGTCCGGCGGCACGAGGCACTGCGGACGGACTACGAGCAGATCGACGGCGAATGGGTGCAGATCGTCGCCCCGCCCCCGCCGGTGACCGTCCCCTGCGACGACCTACGCAACATCCCGTCCGACGAACGCGACGGCATGCTCGCGGCGGCCGTGGCGGCCGAGGTCCGCCGACCGTTCGATCTCCGCGCCGGCCTCAAGGTGCGGGCGCGGTTGCTGCGCACCGGCGACGACGAACATCTCCTCGTCGTGACGCTGCACCACATCGCGGCCGACGGCACGGCCATCGTCCGGCTCACCGCCGAGGTCGCGGCGTGCTACGAGGCCGCCGTGCTCGGGTTGGCGCCCCAACTGCCCGACCTTCCCGTGCAGTACGCCGACGTGACGTTGTGGCAGCGCGACCAAGCGGCGACGGGCGCCCGCACGACCCAACTCGACTACTGGCGCCGTCGCCTGTCAGGCCCGCTGCCGGTACTCGAGCTGCCGTTGGACCGGCCGCGGCCGCCGGCGTTCTCCTACGCCGCCGGCTCCGTGTCGACCACCTTCGACGCGGATCTCACGGCGCGTTTGCGGGCGGCCTCAAGGACTGCCGGTGTCACGCCGTTCATGTTTCTCATGACGACCTACGTGGCGACGCTGAACCGGTGGTCCGGCGCCGACGATGTCGTCATCGGGACCGCCACCGCCAACCGGCGGGCCGAAACCGAGCACCTCGTCGGCCTTTTCGCCAGCACGTTGCCCATCCGGATCAGCGTCCCCCACAATGCAACATTCACCGATCTGCTCGGCGAGGTGAAGCGCCAGACGATCGATGCGTTCGCCAACCAGGACGTCCCTTTCGACCAGATCGTGCAAACGGTGAACCCACGGCGCGACCTCAGCCGATCCCCCATCTTCCAGACGATGTTCGTCCTCAACAACATGACGCCGGCCAACCTGCGCGCCATCGGCGGCATCGTCGTCGAAGACGTCCCGGCGACGACTGCCGCGGTGGACGTGGACCTCTCGGTCGTGCTCGACGAGGCGCCGACGGGTTTCAGCGGTCGCATCGACTTCGCCTCGGCGTTGTTCGACGAAGCCACCATCGTCCGCTTCGTCAAGTCTTGGCGGCTGCTCCTCACCGCGGCCGTCGCGGACGTCGCCGCACCGGTGGCGACGCTGCCGGTCGTGGCGCCCGAAGATCGCCGACTCCTCCTCTCCGAGTGGAACGACACCACCGCGGACCTGCCGCCGTGGGCTCGCATCGAGCAGTGGTGCGCGGCGCAGGCGCGTTCGACGCCCGGCTCCCCGGCGGTCCGCGACGGGGCGACCTCGTTCACCTATCGCGAGCTCGACGACGCGGCCAACCGCATTGCCCGCCATCTCGTCGGGCGCGGGGTTGCCCGGGGCGATCGCGTCGGCGTCGCCGTCGAGCGTTCGGCGTCGATGGTCGCGGTATTACTCGCCGTGATGAAGGCCGGCGCCGCGTACGTACCAATGGATCCGGAGTTTCCCGCCGACCGCCTCCAGTTCATGGTCGAGGACGCGATGCTTTCGCACATCGTCACGTCCGGCGAGGGCGTCGCCGACCGGTTCAGCGTTCCGAGGGCCAGTGGCCGGCCGCCGGTCATCGTCGACCTCATCGCCGACCAGTCCGCGATAGCCGCCGAGGACGCCGCGCCGCTCCCCTCCGTCGACGACGGCGCGGACGACGCGGCCTACGTCATCTACACGTCGGGGTCCACCGGCGTGCCCAAGGGCGTGGTGGTCGGCCACCTGAGCGTCGTCAACTTCCTCGCCTCGATGCAGCGCCGCCCCGGTATGTCCCCGGACGATGTCCTCGTGGCGGTCACCACGCTCTCGTTCGACATCTCCGTGCTCGAGCTCTTCCTGCCCCTCGTCACCGGCGCGTCCGTGGTGGTGGCGACCCCCGACGAGGTGATCGACGCGCGTCTGCTCGCGGCGCTCATCGATCGGGCGCAGGCCACCGTGGTGCAGGCGACGCCTACAACGTTCTCGATGCTCTTCGAGGTCGGCTGGACCGGGCGACGGGGCCTGGCCGTTCTGTGCGGCGGTGAGGCGATGAGCCGGGAGCTCGCCTCCCAGTTGGTCGACACGTGCGGCGCCGTGTGGAACATGTTCGGGCCGACCGAGACCACGATCTGGTCCACCATCTCGCCGGTCACCGCCGAGGGCGTGGCGACCGCCAGCGGGCCGGCGATGTCGATCGGCCGGCCGATCGCCAACACCACATGCCGCGTGCTCGACCCGAACGGCGCGCTGTTGCCGATCGGCGTCCCGGGCGAGCTGCACATCGGCGGCGTCGGTGTCGCCATCGGCTATCTCCACCGCCCCGAGCTGACGGCCGCCCGGTTCGTGGCGGATCCATTCGAGGCCGGCAAGCGCCTGTACCGCACCGGAGACCTGGCGCGGTGGCGACCGGACGGCACGCTCGAGTTCCTCGGGCGCATCGACCAGCAGGTGAAGGTGCGAGGGCACCGCATCGAGCTGGGTGAGATCGAGTCGGTGCTGCGCACCCATCCCGCGGTCATCGAGGCCGTCGTCGTCGCGGAAGGGGAGGGGGCGACCGCACGCCTCGTCGGCTACGTCACGACGGAAGCCGACACCGACGACCTCCGTGGCTGGGTGCGCGACCGCCTGCCGGGTTACATGGTGCCGTCGGTGGTCATCACCCTCGACGCCTTCCCGACGACGCCGAACCGCAAGATCGACCGGCGGGCACTGCCGAGCCCGCACGCACTGCTCGCAACCGCGGCCATATCGGCCCCACCGGCGACGGACGTGGAGCGCGTCGTGGCGCGGGCGACCGCTACCGTCCTTGGCCTCGCCACGGTGGGCCGGGACGACGACTTCTTCGACCTCGGCGGTCACTCGCTGGTTGCCACGGCGTTGCTCGCCCGGCTCTCGTCGATATTCGGCACGCCGCTGGCTCTTCGGCCATTCTTCGCCGCGCCGACCGTCGCCGGCTTGGCGGCTCAGTTGCTCGAGGACCCGCCCGAGCGCGACCGGATCGAGCGGATCGCCCGCGTCGAGGAGCGCCTCGCGGGCATGACCCCCGACGAGATCCGGCGGCTGCTCGCGATCAAGCGCGGCGCGGCGGAAGGGAGCCCGTCGTGAACCCCGATGCTCCCGTCGACGACGATGACCGCCGCGCCCTGCTCGAGCTACTGCTCGCCGAGGAGGGTGTCGCGCCCCTCGGCCTCGACACGGCGATCGGACGTCGGGACGACGACTCGCCGAAGGTGCTCTCGTTCGCCCAGGAGCGGCTCTGGTTCCTCCACCAGTTCGACGACGACACCTCGGCACTCAACATCCGCGTCGCCCTGCGGCTGCGCGGAACGCTCGACAAGGCCGCGCTCGTCCGCGCGCTCGACGACGTCGTCGACCGCCACGCCACATTGCGCACCCGCTACGTGCCGGTGAACGGCAAGCCCCAACCGCAGCCGGTAGAGCCCATACAGATCCCGTGGTCGTTCGACGACCTGCAGCTCCACGAAGCGCTCGACCAGCGGCTCGCGGCGATCCTCCGCGACGAGGGCGCTCGGCAGTTCGACCTCGAGCGCGACGCGCCCTTTCACGTTCGGCTGGTGCGCCTCAGCGAGGACGAGCACGTCCTGTCGGTGGTGGTACACCACATCGCCGCCGACGGGTGGTCCATGCATTTGCTCGTCCGTGATCTTGCCGCGCTGTACGGCGAGCACATCGGCGCGGCGCCGGCCAGGCTGCCCGAACTCGCCGTCGACTACGACGACTACGCGGCCTGGCAACGTCGCTTCGTCAGTGGCGACCGCTACCTATGCCAGCTCGAGCACTGGCGCGCGACGCTCGCCCGCCCGCTCCCGAGAGCCGAGTTGCCTCCGGACTTCACCCGTCCCCGCCGCCACACGTTCGCCGGTGGGCAGGTGGCGCAATCGATCGCACGAGACGACGCCGAGGCCCTGCGCAGCCTGGCCCGCCGGGGAGCGGCGACTCCCTTCATGGTGCTGCTCACCGCGCTCAACGTTTTGATCGGGCGCCGGGCCGACCTGGACGACGTCATCGTGGGCACGCCAGTTGCCGGACGCGTGCGGCCCGAACTCGAGCAGCTCGTCGGCGTCTTCTTGAACATGTTGCCGTTGCGGGTCGACCTCGGTGGCGACCCGACCTTCGAGGAGCTCCTCGGCCGCGTGCGCCACGTGTGCCTCGATGCGTTCGACAACCAGGACATCGCCTTCGAGCAGCTCCTCGCCGAACTGTCGCCCGACCGCGACATCTCTCGCACGCCGCTGTTCCAGGTGCTGTTCAACATGACGACGGTCGACGGTCGCAACGCCGGTAAAGCCTTCGCCGACCTCGATCTCGAGCTCGTCGGACAAGCCGACCTCGCCTCGAAGTTCGACCTCACCGCGTACGTCGACGATCAGGCCGACGGTCCGCTGTCGATTCTGTTCGTGTACAACCGGGCGCTCTACCGGCCCGACACCATCCGCCAGCTGTTGGAACAGTTCGTCACGCTGCTCCTTGCGGCGGCGGCTGATCCGGCCCGGCCGATCTCGTCCTACTCACTCGTGACGCCCGAGGCCGAGTCGACGCTCCCGCTGTCCACCCAGGTCCTCGACGACACGTGGCACGGCACGGTCGTCGACGCAGTCCACCGCCACGCCGCCGCGACCCCCGGGCGCCCGGCCATCGAGTCGGCGAGCGAGGTCGTGACGTACGGCGTGCTGGCCACCCGCATCGCTGGGGTGCGGAACTGGCTCGTCGCCAACGCGATCGGCGGGGGCCACATCGTGGCGGTGCACGGCCATCGCAGCCCCGACCTCGTGTGGACGGTACTCGGCATCCTGGCATCCGGCGCGGCCTACCTCATCGTCGATCCCAGCCACCCGCCGGCGCGCCTCGCCCAGTACCTCCGTCTCGCCCGGCCGTCGGCATGGCTGGCGGTGCCCGGAGCCGGTGACATTCCGAGCGAGGTGCTGCAGGCACTCGACGAGCTCGAAGTCGGCGCGCGCGCCGACGTTGGTGACCTGCCGCCGATCGGGTCACCCCCCGCCGCTGCCGATGTGGTCCACATCGGCCCGAACGACGTGGCCTGTCTCACGTTCACGTCGGGTTCGACCGGCGTCCCGAAGGCCGTTGTCGGCCGGCACGGCTCACTGACCCACTTCCTGCCGTGGCAGTCGCGCCAGTTCGGTGTCACCGCCGC
Organism: Acidimicrobiales bacterium; assembly: GCA_039934635.1. Lineage (GTDB taxonomy): Bacteria > Actinomycetota > Acidimicrobiia > Acidimicrobiales > WLNW01 > DATLFA01. The sequence goes on along the minus strand of JBDTLT010000035.1, from coordinate 3,061 downwards.
CGATCGCTTCACGATGCTCTCCGGTCTCGCCCACGACCCCCTGCAGCGCGACATGTTCTGGCCCGCGTGGGTCGGCGCCACACTGGTCGTCCCCGACCCGACGCAAATCGCCACGCCCGGGTGGCTGGCGAGCTGGATGGCCGACACGGCGGTGACCGTCGCTCATCTCACGCCGGCGATGGGGCGCCTGATCACCGACCACGCCGGGGCAACCACCGTCCCGTCGCTGCGTCACGCCCTGTTCATCGGCGACGTCCTCACCCGCCACGACGTGCTGCGCCTGCGTGAGGTCGCGCCGGCTGTCACGGTGACGAACCTCTACGGCACCACCGAGACACAGCGCGCCAGCGCGTTCCACGTCGTCGGCGACGATGACCTGTACCCGGCAGACGCGACGGTGCCCCCAGAGGTGCTGCCCATCGGGTGGGGCATGACCGGCAGCAGCCAGGTGCTCGTGCGCGGAGCCGCCGGCGGGCCCGCCGGGTTCGGCGAGATCGGCGAGATTTGGATGCGCAGCCCCCACCTCGCGGCGGGATACCTCGATCAGGCGTCGTTGAACGAGGAGCGCTTTTTCACCCTCGATCCCGCGGACACCTCCCGGGTGTATCGCACGGGCGACCGCGGTCGGTACCGGGCCGACGGCACGGTCGAGTTCCGCGGCCGTCGCGACGGTCAGGTGCAGCTGCGCGGGTTCCGCATCGAAACGGCGGAGGTGCGCGCCGCGTTGTTGTGCGACCCCGGCGTGCGAGACGCCGCCGTGGTGGTACGGGACGAGACCCATCCTCGTCTCGTCGCCTATGTCGTGCCCGCCGATCATCGCGCGCCGCTCGACACCGACGCCCTGCGGACCGCACTGCGGTCGTCGCTGCCCGCCCAGATGGTGCCGAGCGACATCGTCGAACTCGAACGCATCCCGCTGTCCCCATCGGGGAAGGTCGATCGGGCGGCGTTGCCCGAGCCGGTCCAGGATGACCGTGATGAGGACGACGCACCCCGCGACATTGTCGAGGAGCGCCTTGCCGGTTGGTTCGCCTCGGTGCTGCAACGGCGCGACATCGGCATCCACGACAACTTCTTCGACCTCGGCGGCTACTCGCTATTGGCGACCCAGCTGTTCGCGGTGATCGAGGCCGAGACCGGCCGCCGCATCCCCGTCGCAACCTTGTTCGAGGCGCCGACCGTCGCCTCCCTCGCCGACGTGATCCGCCAAGGTGTGGTGCCGTCGACGTGGACATCGCTGGTCCCGATCCAGCCCTTGGGGACCCAGCTGCCCTTCTTCTACGTTGCGCCGTACATGATCAGCGTGTTGGAGCTCGTCCGCCTCGGCGAGGAGCTGGGACACGGCCAGCCGCTGTACGGACTCCAGCCGCAGGGTCTCGATGGCCACAGCCCCATTCACTCGAGCATCGAGGATATGGCGGCCCACTACATCAAGGAGATCAAGTCGGTGCAGGCGCTCGGGCCGTACCGCGTCGGCGGCCACTGCTCGGGCTCGTGGGTGGCCTTCGAGATCGCCCGCCAGCTGGAGGCGGCCGGCGACGAGCTCGACGCCGTGGTGCTCGTCGACCAAGGACCGCCCGGCGTCGAGCGCGAGTTGCCCCCCCGCTCGCGCTACATGTGGATGCGCCTGCGGTTCTACTACCGCGACGGCCGCCTCCTGTCGGCGGTCCGCTGGCAGTTGAAGATCCGGGGCAAGCGCCGGCTCTTGCGCCGGGTCGCGCCGCGCACAATCCGCAACGAGGAAAGGGTGCGAGCGGCTCACCGCGCCGCGTATCTGACGTATGTGGGCGGAACCATCAATCACGAACTGGCCCTCATCCGCAGCGACGAGTCGATCTCGCTCGAGGACAAAGCGTGGTATCTCGAGTGGAGGACGAAGACGACGGGCCCGCTGCGGGTCACCCATACGCCCGGTACCCACGCGAACCTGCTCAAGCGGGGCTTCGTCGAGCACCTCGCCGACCGCCTGCGCTGGGCCTTCGATCGCGACCAGCCGTCACCCGACGACTGACGCCTCCGTAGGATCGCGACGTGTCGCATCCACAAGGCACGCCGGTGAGGCTCGTCATCTTCGACTGTGACGGCGTGCTCGTCGACAGCGAACGGCTTGCAGTGCGGATCGAAGCGGCGTTGATCAGTGAACTCGGTTGGCCGATCACCGAGGCCGAAGTCCTGGAGCGCTTCGTCGGCCGCAGCGACACCTACCGGGACGATCGTCGTCGACGACATGGCCGACCTGGTCTCGCTCATATCCGCGTCGTGAGGGCCTCCCGAATGGGAGCCTGTAACGAAAGGGCCGGGGTGGGGCATACCTGATCGTGGACGTGAATGGTTTGTCCGATGAGGAGCTGTTAGCGGCGGCCGGCCGCGACAGTGAGGCGTTCGGTCAGCTGTACGTCCGGCATCATCGCGAGCTGTTGGGCTTCTTCGTGCGTCGTACCGCCGATGCGCAGTTGGCCGCGGATCTCACAGCGGAGAGCTTCGCGCAGGCGTTCGTCGCGCGGCGACGCTTCCGATCGTCCGGCGACGGTTCCGCTCGGTCGTGGTTGTTCGGCATCGGACGCCATCAGCTCGCGCGGTACGTGCGACGGCAACAAGTATCGGAGCGCTACCGGCACAAGCTCGGTGTCGAGCGGACCCTCGTCGATGATGACGCGCTCGCGCGGATCGAAGCGTTGGCCGACATCTCGGGGCTGCGCGAAGTATTGCGGTCAGCCCTGGCGTCGCTGCCCGCCGGTCAAGTCGAGGCCATTCGGCTGCGAGTGATCGATCAATTGCCCTACTCGGAAGTTGCGCGCCGGTTGGGTTGCTCGGAGGGCGCCGCTCGGGTGCGAGTCGCGCGCGGTTTGTCACAGCTAGCGGAGGTGATCCCTACATGAGCTACGAGAGCGTGGTCGACCACATGCAACGCGAGTTGGTCGCAGGGGCAACGCGGCGACGGCGCCGTGAACGGACGCGCCGCGGCGTCGCGGCGGTTGTCGTCGCAACGGCCCTTGTATTCGGGGCCCTCGCGCTAACTCGTGACGACGAAGAAGCCTCGCGCGTGACGACAGAACCAACG
>JBDTLT010000034.1:0-35812 GCA_039934635.1 Acidimicrobiales bacterium | reverse complement strand
AACGCGCTGACGATGTCGGCTTCGTAGACACGGATGATGCGCACGGCCTTGCCCAGCTCGGCCATATCGAAGGGAAGGTCGGCGTCGGTATAGAGCACCAGTTCCCCGCGAGCCTCGGCGAAGCCGGTCTTGAGCGTGCCGCCGAGCTTGCGGTTGACCTGATGGTGGACGACCCGTATGTGGTGATCGTCGGCGGCGAACTTGTCGGCGATGTCGCCGGTCGCGTCGGTCGACGCGTCGTTGACGATGAGGATCTCGTAATCGCCGATCTCGCCCGCGACGATCAGTGCCTCGGCCGCCTCGCGTGCTGCCGCGATCGTCTGATGGATGACCTGCTCCTCGTTCCACATCGGGAAGAAGAGCGTGAGGCTCTCGAAGTTGGGGGACTTTGCCACGCGCGTGTTACCTCGGCTCGTACACGCTACTCGCCCGGAGGGTCACGACACGTACGCGCCGCGGGCAAAGCCGCTGCACAACAAACCGAGCCCGAGGGCGCTCATGAACAAGACGCCGGTGGCCAGGCGCCGCCGATCGGCCAGGCACTGCCCCATCACCGCGAATGCGGGGAACGCAGCGAGGCAGTAGCGGCCGATCCCCTGGAAGTCCTTGCTGCCAACGAGCGGGATCGCCAACACGACCACGACGTAGACCGCGTAGCCCCAGCCGAACTTGCGGCCGACCCGCAGGGTCAGGGCGAGCACGCCGATGGCGAGCGCGGCTTGCACGACGAGGCCCGCCGTGTACCACGTGCCCATGTGCGGGAAATGGATCACGCGGTCGAAGAACTCGACCTTGAACCAGGTGTGCGGGCCGGCTTTGAGGTCCCATCCGGGGGCGCGCTCGGCGATGACGAAGGCGAATGGTTCGCCAAACTTTGCGGCAAGGTAGATCACGTAGGAAACGAGGCCGGCGATCGACAACAGAGGCAGCGCGCTACGAGCGCGCAATTTGGTGAAATCGAAACGAATCAACGGTGGGCGATCCTCACGCGCCGCAGCCTCGGCCGATGGCCTGAGGCGAGGGACGCGCACACGATCGAGGCGCGGCAGCGAGAACACGCCGCGACGTTCGAGTTCGCGTACGAACAACCCGACGACGACCGCGAGACCGACCGGGCGGGTCGCCGTCGCGATCGCCCCGAGCATGGTCGCGAGGACGATGCGGTCCCTTTCGAGCAACGAGAACGCGCCGATCACCAACGCGATGAACAGCGCATCGGCATAGACGGCGCCGAACAGATACCAGCCGTAGGGCCAGAGCAGAAGCATGGCGAGCGCGTAGCGAGCCCCGATCTCGCCGAGGCGCGGGACGCACCATCGGTAGAAGAGCACCGCGATCGTGAAGCCCGCCACGAGCGTGATGAAGATGCCCCAGGCGGCCGTGTCGCCGCCGAACAGCGAGTGCAGGGCACGCATCACGAGTGCGTAGACGGGGAAGAACGCGACCGACGACTGCTCTTGTTCGCCCCGGAAGTAGTAGCCGTGCTCTGCGATGCTGCGATACCAACCGGCGTCGAAGCGCACCCATCCTTCGAGCGCCGACGGACCGCCGTAGTCGGCCGGCTTGACCCCTTGGCGATAGGGCAGCGGCAAGTGCGCGTGGGCGAAGAAGGCCACGAAGGCGAACAGCACGACGGCAATTGCCCCATAAATGGCCAACGCGGGCCGCGCACTCACCGTCGTTTTGTGCGCCGTGGAGGTCAAGGGTCAGTCGCTCACTTGCCGGGCAACGGCGGGCACCGCAGCTCGTGTTTGACGACCTTACCAAGGGCGTTGCGCGGAAGCGTGTCGACGATCACGACTCGGCGCGGCAGCTTGAAACGCGCGAGTTGCTCGCCACAGAACTCGCGAAGCGCGTCCCGATGCGGCGCGACATGCCCGGACCGCACGACGACGAAGGCCGTGACTTCTTCACCCCACTCGTTCGATGGCGTGCCGACGACTGCGACCTCGGCCACTGCCGGATGCGACGCGAGCACTTCTTCGACCTCACGGGGATACACGTTGAAGCCGCCACTGATGATGAGCTCTTTCGCGCGACCGACGATCGTGATGTAGCCGTCGGGAGCGACTGTTGCCAGATCTCCCGTGCGAAACCATCCGTCGATGAACGCCGCGACATTGCTCGCCGGCCGTTCCCAATAGCCACTGAAAACGTTCGGGCCGCGGACGAGGATCTCGCCGGTGCCGCCATCGGCCGCCGCGGCGGACAGGTCGACGATCGCTCCGCTTTCACGAGTGAAGCGCACCTCGACCCCCGGCAACGGGAAACCAACGGCGCCCGCCCGCCGTTCGCCGTCGTACGGGTTGGAGACGAGCATCACGGTTTCGGTCATGCCGTAACGCTCGAGCACCGTGCGGCCGGTCGCGGCACGGAACGCGTCGTGGACGCTCGGCGGCAACGGAGCCGACCCGGCGACGCACAGTCGCAGACGCGCGAGCTCGCTCACGCGTTCGCACTCGACGAGGCGGTGGTACATCGTGGGCACGCCGAAGAACAGTGTCGCATGGTGCTTGCCCGCCGCGTCGATGACGCGGTCCGAGTCGAAGCCGTCGAGCAGCACGGCCGAACCGCCGGCGAACAGCGTGCCGTGCAGCCCGACGCCCAGCCCGTGCATGTGGAACAACGGCAGGCACAACACGAGGCGATCGTCTTCGGTCCAACGCCACGCGATCGCCAGCGCCGCCACGCTCGCCTGCAGATTGGCATGGCTGAGAACCGCACCCTTTGGCGCGCCGGTTGTGCCCGACGTGTAGCCGATCATCGCCGGCGACTCGGGCGCCGCGGCATCGATATCGGCCGGGACGTCGGCGCTACCGTCGGCGCGCGCGGCTGCGGCGACGGAAACAACCGGGCACCGCTGGTCGACGGACGCGACCCATGGCGACCAGACCGCGTCGTCGTCGACGATCACCATCACGGGGCGGCAGTCGCGCACGATGTGCGTCACTTCGCGCTCCCGATAGGCACCGTTGACGGGCACGACCACCGCGCCGAGACGCAGCAACGCAATGTGCACCACGACGAGATCGATGCCGTTGGCGCCCGACAACAGCACCCGACAACCGCGGCCGACACCGCGCCGGTGGAGGCCGGCGGCAACGCGTCGCGTGCGCTGATCGAGTTGCGCCCCCGTGATCCATCCTTCTCGAGCGTCATGGAGGACGTCACGATCGGGTTCGGCGTACCACCGCTGCACCCACGAACGGACCAGCGTGCCGTCGCGCATCATTGGCCCGGGCAAACCTTCAGAGCGCAGCACTGACTCAGTTGACCTGCTTTTCCATGTCACTCCAATACGGCTCGCGCAATCGGAACTTCTGCAGCTTGCCGGTGGCCGTTCGCGTGAGTTCGCCCCGGAACTCGATCGACGTCGGGCACTTGAAGTGCGCGATACGAGCGCGGCAGTGTTCGATCAAGGCCTTTTCCTCGACCGAGGCGCCCGGTGCGAGCACGACCAACGCCTTGATGGTTTCGCCCCACTTCTCGTGCGGCACCCCGATCACTGCGACTTCGGCGACCGCAGGGTGCGAGAACAACGCGTCTTCGACCTCGATCGACGACACATTCTCGCCGCCGGTGATGATGATGTCCTTCTTGCGATCGCTGATCGAGAGATAGCCCTCGTCGTCGAAGCCACCACCATCGCCCGAATGGAACCAACCGTCTCGCACCGCCTCGGCCGTCGCTTCGGGTTGTTGCCAATACCCCTCGAGAACATGATTGCCGCGGTGCAAGACCTCGCCATCGGCCGAGGTGGTCACGCGCATGCCGAGCGCAGGCGCACCGGCGCGCCCGAGTTTTTTCGCCCGTTCGCCCGGTGTGAGGTGATCCCACTCGGCGCGGGTGCGGTTCATCGTCGCCAAAGGAGCCGTTTCGGTCAGCCCATAGATCTGGATGAACTCCCAACCGAGCTCGGTCTCCATGCGCTCGATGGTTCGCGTCGGCGGCGGCGCACCGGCCACAACCATGCGAACAGTGCCGCGACCCGGTATCGGACCGTCCCACGTTGCGGCTGCGTCGAGTATCGCGGCGACGACCGCGGGCGCACCACACAACAACGTCACGCCATGGCGCTCGATACGGCGCAAGATCTCGGCGCCATCGACCTTGCGCAGCACGATCTGCGGTGCGCCCATGGCCACCTGCGCGTAGGGCATGCCCCATCCGTTGCAATGAAACATCGGCAAGGTGTGTAGATACACATCGCGATCGTTGACACCGACCTGCCATCCGAAGATCGCCGAATTGAGCCAGAGCGCGCGATGCGTCTGCTCGACACCTTTGGGCCGCGCAGTGGTGCCCGACGTGTAGTTGATCGTCCCCGTCACATCTTCGTCTGGCTGCCACGGCTGAGGCTCGATGCCGAAGCGATGCATCGCTTCGTCGCTCTCGGCGCCGATGACAAAGCGGTGCCGGCACGAGATGCTGGACAAGACACCATCGACCTCGGGGTCGACGAGCAGCACGTCAGCACCGCAGTGCTCGACGATGTATGCGACCTCGTCGCGCGACAACCGAAAATTGATGGGAACGAAGACGCGGCCGTTGCCGGAGACGCCGAAGAACGACACCGCGAGTCGCGCCGCGTTGTGCGACACCATGGCGACTCGAGCACCAAATGGCACCCCAAGAGCATCGAGGGCCGCACCTTGTGCGACCGCCAGTTCACCGATGCGCCGGAAGGTCAGATCGGGTAAGGGCGGCGCGAGCTGGTCGGGTTCGTCGACCAAACCCACCCGATCGGGGTACACCGAGACGGCACGATCAAGGTGGTCACGAAGCGTCAAGGGAACCTTCATGATCGAAACAGCCTCCGCAGTCGGTCCTGGTGCCCCGCCGGCGCACCAGCCGGTTTCTCCGGAGAATCAGTTCAGCACACCCCCGGCGCCAGTGCTCGACCGCCGCTGGACCGCGAATTCGGCGCCGATGGTTGATAGCTTCTTCCGCTTGCTGCCTGGGCCGTTCGGACCATCGTTGCCTGCGGTCCGAGGTTCCAGGCCCTTCGCACTTGCACGTGGTGACCAGGCGCCGATCAAAAGAGCGTGGATGTGACCAACCGAACGACGAGAGCGGACCTCGAACGACGATTGCTCGAGCTCGCGCGCAACTACCGCTGGGCATGGGATCGCGCCACCAACATGCTGCTCGAGCGCGTACGCACCATCGCCGGCGCGCCTCACGGCCATCCGATGGCGATCGTGCCGCTGCTCGATGACAACGACTGGTCCGCGATCCTCGCCGACCAAGATCTGGTCGACATGATCAACGAGGTGTACGCGGATCTCCAACGCTGCCTCTCGGCCGTGCAAGGTTCGCGAACCATCGCGTACTTCTCGCCCGAGTTCGGCATCTCCGAAACGCTGCCGCAGTACTCGGGCGGGCTCGGCATCCTCGCCGGCGATCACCTCAAGGCGACCAGTGATCTCGCGGTCCCTCTCGTCGGCATCGGTCTCTTCTATCGCGAAGGGTTCTTTCGCCAGCTCGTCACCGACGGCCGCCAACACGAGTGGTACCAACAACAAGACGCACCGATACTCGGGCTCAGCGACACCGGCGTGCGCGTTCCCGTCGAGCTCGGTGATCACATCGCATGGGTTCGCGTGTGGCGCTGCGACGTCGGTTCGACACCGCTGTACATGCTCGACACCGATCTACCCGAGAACAGCGCGCGCGACCGCGCGATCACCGATCGTCTGTACTCGGGAGACCAAGAACACCGTCTGCGCCAAGAGCTCGTGCTCGGTGTCGGTGGCGCCCGGGCACTCACCGCACTCGGCATCGCGCCGCGCTGCTATCACCTCAACGAAGGCCACGCCGGCCTGTTGATCCTCGAATTGCTCGGTGGCTATCTCGAGCAGGGTCTCTCCTTCAGCCATGCAATCGCCGCCGTGCGGCCACTCACGTTGTTCACGACGCACACACCGGTGCCCGCCGGTATCGACCGCTTCCCCCGCGATCTCTTCACCCGTTACGTCGGCGCTTGGTGCGATCGTCACCGAGTGACCATGAACGATCTGTTCCCGCTCGGCGTGTTGCCCGGCGACGGCGATCATCCGCCGTTCAACATGGCGGCCTTCTGCCTCGCGATTGCCGGGCGGGCCAACGGCGTGTCGCAACTGCACGGCGAAGTCAGCCGGCGCATGTTCCACGACCTGCCGCACGGTCCGTCGATCGGCGCCGTGACCAACGGCGTGCACTCGCGCACATGGGTCAACCCCACGTTGCAGGACACGTTCGACCGCGTGCTCGGGTCGTCGTGGGCCGACGGCGATCCCGCTGCCTGGGCACGGATCGACGAGATCGACGACGACGAATTGCGCGACGTATTCGCCGACGGTCGTCGTCAACTCGTCGACATGGTGGTCGCGCGCGCCGCAACGGGCGCCAAGCTCGACCCGGGCACACTGACGATCGGCTTCGCTCGTCGCTTTGCGACCTACAAGCGAGCGAGTCTGTTGTTGCTCGATATCGACCGTGTGATCAAACTGCTGAGCGACGACGACCGGCCGATCCAATTCGTGTTCGCGGGCAAGGCCCACCCGGCAGACGAACCGGGCAAGGCACTGCTCACACAAGTCAACGAGTTCGCCAGCCACATCGCCGCTCGCGGACGCTTCGTCTTCGTCCCCGACTACGACATCGAGGTTGCCCGCACGCTGTATCGCGGCTGCGATGTGTGGCTCAACAACCCGGTGCGGCCCCTCGAAGCATGTGGCACGAGTGGGATGAAGGCGTCGCTCAACGGCAGCCTCAACTGTTCGATCCGCGACGGCTGGTGGGACGAGCTGTTCGACGGCGAAAACGGATGGGCCATCCCGACGAGCGACGAAGCGGACCCGGCCACCCGCGACTTCGAAGAGGCATCATCGCTGTTGACGATCCTCGAGTCGCGCATCGTTCCGCTGTACTACGGCGAAGGCGGCAGCCCGTCCACCGAGTGGATGGCAAAGGTCCGTCACGCATGGAAGACCATGGGCGCACAGCTCACTGCGGCACGCATGGTGCGTGACTACCGCGACCGTTACTACAGCTGACGAAACGAGCGGCGTGAACGACACGGTCGCGCCCTGGCCGGGCGCCTCGTATCCGCTCGGGGCAACCTTCGACGGATCCGGCACGAACTTCGCGATCTTCTCGGAGCGCGCCGAGTACATCGAACTCTGCCTGTTCGACGAGCGACGGCGCGAGACGCGCGTGACACTGCCGGAGGTCACCGCCTTCGTGCATCACGGGTACGTCCCCGAGGTCGGTCCCGACCAGCTCTATGGCTATCGCGTACACGGCCCGTGGGCTCCTCACGACGGTCACCGCTGCAACCCCGACAAGTTGTTGCTCGACCCCTATGCGAAGGCCATCGACGGCAACGTGCGCTGGTCGCCCGCAGTGTATTCGCATCGCACCGACGACCCCGACGCGCGCGACACCACCGACAGCGCACCATTCATGCCACTCAGCGTCGTCGTGAACCCCTACTTCGATTGGGCCGACGACCGCTCGCCGAACACGCCGCTGCACAAGTCCTTGATCTACGAAACACATGTCCGCGGCCTCACCATGCGACATCCCGAAGTTCCGCAGGCACAGCGCGGCACCTACGCCGGTCTCGCCAGCCCACCTGTCGTCGCGCATCTCACGTCACTGGGTGTTACTGCGGTCGAGTTGTTGCCCATCCACCACTCGATACCCGAAGCGTTCTTGGGCCGGCGCGGTCTGACCAACTATTGGGGCTACAACTCCATCGGCTATTTCGCGCCGCACTCGGCCTATGCCGCGCAGCGCCAGCGCGGCCGGCAGGTCCAAGAGTTCAAGCAGATGGTCAAGACCCTGCATCGCGCCGGTATCGAAGTGCTGCTCGATGTCGTCTACAACCACACCGCCGAAGGCGACCAACTCGGGCCCTCGTTCGCGTTCAGAGGCATCGACAACGCGTCGTACTACCGACTGCTGTCGAGCGATCGCCGCCAGTACGTCGACTACACCGGCTGCGGCAACAGCCTCAACATGTTGCATCCCAACGTGTTGCAGTTGATCATGGACAGCCTTCGGTATTGGATCGTCGAGATGCACGTCGACGGCTTCCGCTTCGATCTCGCGGCAGCCCTTGCCCGCGAGCTTCATGACGTCGATCGCCTGTCGGCCTTCTTCGACATCATCCAGCAAGATCCCGTGATCTCGAGGGTCAAGCTGATCGCCGAGCCTTGGGACCTCGGCGAGGGCGGCTACCAGGTCGGCAACTTTCCACCGCTGTGGTCGGAATGGAACGGACGTTACCGCGACAGCGTGCGCGACTATTGGCGGGGCGCCGACGAGACACTTGCCGACTTCGCCTATCGATTCACGGGTAGCAGCGACCTCTACGGTTCGTCCGGGCGTCGCCCATCGGCGAGCATCAACTTCATCACCGCGCACGATGGGTTCACGCTTGCCGATCTCGTGGCCTACGACCACAAACACAACGAGGCCAACGGCGAGAAGAATCGTGACGGCGAGAACCACAATCGATCGTGGAACTCAGGTGTCGAAGGACCCACCACCGATCGTGCCATCGTCGACCTACGAGCGCGACGGGTGCGGGCCATGTTGACGACGCTGTTCCTCTCGCAGGGCGTGCCGATGCTGCTCGCGGGAGACGAGCTCGGGCGTACCCAGCGGGGCAACAACAACGGGTACTGCCAGGACAACGAGCTGTCGTGGCTCGACTGGTCCGCGGTCGACCACGACCTCTTGTCCTTCGTCGCACAGTTGAGCGAACTGCGCCATCGCCATCCCGTCTTCCGCCGGCGACACTTCTTCGAAGGCCAGCCGGTGCGGGGCAACGGTGGCGAGGGCGAGCCCGACATCGCGTGGTACACACCGGCGGGCGCACGAATGTCCGAAGACGATTGGCGGGTCGGTTATGCCCGCACCCTCGCCGTGTTCCTCAACGGCGACGGGGCGCCGCCGGGCCCGAGCGGCCCCTCGAGCCAGGGCCCGAGCGCCCAACCACGCGCGGCCGGGTGGGAGCACGACGAGAGCTTCGTGGTGTTGTTCAACGCGAACCGCGAGGAGATGACCTTCACGTTTGCCCCCGAGCTTCGCGACGACGCGTGGCGCGTGGCCATCCACAGCGCGCAGGTCGCGCGTGCCGGCGAGCCCGTCGACGCGAAGGCCCCGTTGGTGGTTGACGGCTTTTCGGTGGTGTTGCTTCGTAGGCTGGCGAGTGGTGCTCTCCCGATCCGCTGACCAACTGCGCGTCCTCTTCGCTACTGCCGAGCTCTCGCCGATCGCCCGCGTCGGAGGCCTCGCCGAGGCGGCGGCCGGTCTCACGACGGCACTGGAGCACGCCGGTGTCGATGTCGAGGTCGTCTTGCCCGACTACGACAACCGTCCCCTCGACGACGAGCTGGTCGACGAGCTCGACGTGCCGTGGTGGGTGGGCTCGGCCCGCGCCCGACGCGGCAGCGACAAGAGCGGACGAGTGGTCACGCTCATCGACGCGCCGACCATCGCCCGGCCGCATCCCTACCTCGACCCTGCCACCGGTGAGGGGTGGGTCGACAACGATCACCGGTTTGCCGCGTACTGCGCCGCGGTCGCCGCCATCACCAAGATGCGTGCTCCCGACGTGTTGCATCTCAACGATTGGCATACGGGGCTGGTTCCCGGGCTGCTCGACTCGGCTCCCCCCACGGTGCTGACGATTCACACCATCGCGTACCAGGGCATCACCTCGCCGTCGTGGCTCGACCGTCTCGGGTCGCGGGCGGTCTACGAATGGTTCGGCGGCACCAACCCACTGGCGGGCGCCATCGCACTGGCCGATCGGGTGATCGCGGTGAGCCCCACCTATGCGCGCGAGATCGTGACGCCCGAGCTCGGCGTCGGTCTGCACCATCGGCTGCAAGAACTGGGCGACCGTCTCGTCGGTATTCGCAACGGTATCGACACCGATGTGTGGAACCCGTCGCGCGATCCGCACCTCGCGGCGCGCTACAGCGCGGCTGACCCGATGGCGAAGCGTGCCTGCCGAGCGGCCTTGCTCGAAGAGCTCGGCTGGTCCGACGACGGCAGCACGATCGTGGGCATGGTCACTCGCCTCGCCGAGCAAAAGGGCGTCGACCTCGCCCTCGACGCCGCTCGGTTCCTCGACGAGATACCGGCCCGACTCGTCCTGCTCGGTGCCGGCGACAAGGCGCTCGCCGAGCGGGCACACCAGTACGCCGAGCACGCACCCACTCGCCTCGCCTTCGTCGAGGGCTACGACAACGCACTCGGACATCGCATTTTCGCGGGGGCCGACCTCTTCTTGATGCCCAGTCGATTCGAGCCGTGTGGTCTCGCGCAGATGCAGGCCATGGACTACGGCACCGTGCCGGTCACCACCGACGTCGGTGGGCTGCACGACACCGTCATCGACGACGATCGTGAGCGAGGATACGGCAACGGCTTCGTGAGCCGCTCGGTCGATGCCGCGGGCATGGTCGACGCCCTGCATCGCGCCGCGCGCGCCGTCAGGCAACCTCGTCGGCGCCGCGCGCTTCAGCGCCGCGGCATGAGCACCGACTGGTCATGGATGCAACCGGCGCACCAACACATCGAGCTCTATCGCGAGCTGCTCACGCGCTGAGGCGCTGACCCTTCGCGACAGCCACGATGCCGCTCGATGTGACGACGAAACGATCTCGATCGCGCTCGAGGTCGACGCCGATCTTGGCCCCGGCCGGCACTACGACGTTCTTGTCGATGACTGCATTGCGTACGATCGCGCCCTCGCCGATGATGACGTCGTCGAGGAGGATGGAGTTTTCCACCAACGATCCGCGTTCGACTCGCACACCCGGCGATACCACGGCACGGTGCACCCGCGCGCCCGACACGATCGCCCCGGCGCACAACATCGTGTCGAAGACGTCGGGTGCTCCGCGATCGCCGTCGTAGACGAGCTTGGCGGGAGGCAGCGTGCGCGTCATCGTGTAGACGGGCCAACGGTCGTTGTAGAGGTTGAAGACGGGAAACGGCGCGACGAGATCCATGTGGGCGTCGAAATACGAGTCGAGGGTCCCTACATCGCGCCAGTAGTGGCGATCGCGATCGGTCTCGCCTGGCACCTCGTTCGTGGTGAAGTCGTAGACGTGCGCGTCGCCCTGCGCGACGAGTCGGGGAAGAAGATCGCCGCCGATGTCGTGAGCCGAACCCTCGTCGTGCGCGTCGGCAGTGACGATGCTGCGCAACACCTCGGTGTCGAAGACGTAGTTGCCCATCGATGCCAGCACGAAGCCCGGGGCGTCACGCAGCCCGACGGCGTCGGTCGGCTTCTCGAGGAACCGTTCGATCTTGGTGGAGTCACCCGTCTCGATGACGCCGAACTGACCCGCCTGCTCGATGGGCACCCTGATGGCGGCCACGGTGACGCCGGCACCTGATTCGATGTGACTGTCGAGCATCTGCCGCGGATCCATGCGATAGATGTGGTCGGCCCCGAAGACGAAAATGTAGGTCGGTTCTTCGTCGTCGATGATGTTGAGGTTCTGGTAGATGGCGTCGGCGGAGCCCAAGAACCAGCGACGGCCCCGTCGCATCTGGGCCGGCACCGAGGTGACATAGTCGCCGATGAATGTCGCCATGCGCCACGTGCGCGAGATGTGCACGTCGAGGCTGTGGCTCTTGTACTGCGTCAGCACCACGATCTTGCGGTAACCGCCGTTGGCGAGGTTGGACAGCGCGAAATCGATCAGCCGATAGCTACCGGCGAACGGCACCGCCGGTTTGGCGCGGTCGAGGGTGAGCGGGGCCAACCGCTTGCCCTCCCCGCCGGCGAGCACCATCGACAACACCCGTGGACGTTCGGAGCGATACGCGGAGTCGGGCATGGCGTCCATTCTTCCCTATCCGGATCGCGATCGTGCGCGGAACCGACCACAGTCACTCGGGTTGGAGGAACAACACGCCAAGAGGAGGTAGCGAAACACCGATCGACTGATCGAAGCCGTGCCACGGTACGTAATCAGCAATGACCCTGCCCCAGTTACCCACGCCGCTACCGCCATACTCCTCGGCGTCGCTGTTGAGTACCTCGCGCCAACCCGAACGCAGCGGCACTCCGATGCGATAGTCGAGCCGCGGCACCGGCGTGAAGTTGACGACCACCAAGATGGGCTTGCCCCTCGAACCATGACGCACGAACGCAACCACGCTGTTGTGGGAATCGTCGGCTTCGATCCATTCGAACCCGCCGGGATCGCAGTCGAGCGTGTGCAGTGCCGGCTCGGACCGGTAGAGGGCATTGAGGTCTTGCACCCACGCGAGTACGCCGGCGTGATCGGGTTGGGCCAACAGATGCCAATCGAGCTCTTCACTGTGATTCCACTCACGCTCCTGCCCGAACTCCGCCCCCATGAAGAGCAGCTTCTTGCCCGACAGACCGAATTGATAGCCGTACAGCAATCGGAGGCCGGCGAACTTCTGCCAACGATCACCGAATTGCTTGGCGAACAATGAACCCTTGCCGTGCACCACCTCATCGTGTGACAACGGAAGGATGAAGTTCTCGGTGAACGAATACACGGACCGAAAGGTCAGTTCGCCGTGATGGTGCGATCGGTAGATCGGGTCGCGTGCGAAATAGGTGAGCGTGTCGTGCATCCAGCCCATGTCCCATTTGAGCCCGAAGCCCAACCCGCCGACGTCGACCGGTCGCGTGACCATGGGCCATGCCGTCGACTCTTCGGCGACGATCTGGATGTCCGGATGTTCGCGGTAGACGAGCTGGTTGAGCTGGCGCAGAAAAGTGATCGCACCGAGATTCTCCCGGCCGCCCTTGTCGTTGGGTAGCCACTCGCCCGGCGCTCGCGAATAGTCGCGGTAGAGCATCGAGGCCACAGCATCGACTCGCAGGCCGTCGGCGTGATACTTCTCGACCCAGTACAGCGCGCTCGACGTCAAGAAGCTGCGCACTTCGTGACGGTCGTAGTTGAAGATGAGGCTGTTCCAGTCAGGATGCACGCCCAACCGCGGATCGGCGTGTTCGTACAGGTGCGTGCCGTCGAAGCGGGCCAGCGCGTGTTCGTCGTTCGGAAAGTGCGACGGCACCCAGTCGAGAATCACACCGATGCCGCGCTGATGAAGATGATCGATGAGATACATCAGGTCCTGCGGATCACCGAAGCGAGCGGTGGGCGCGAAAAAGCCCGTGACCTGATAACCCCACGACCCGTAAAATGGATGCTCCATGATGGGCATCAGCTCGACATGGGTGAAACCACAACGCTCGACGTGTGTCGCGAGTCGCGGCGCGATCGAGCGGTAGCTCACTTCGCCGAAATGCGACCACGAACCGAGATGCAGCTCGAACACCGAGATCGGCGCGTCGATCGAATTGCGAGCGTGTCGCTCGGCCATCCAGGCGTCGTCGTGCCATTCGTAGTCGAGGTCCCACACGATCGACGCGGTGAGGGGCGCGGTCTCGGACTTGAACGCGTGTGGGTCGGCTTTGTCGAACGAGGGTCCGCCCCCGCGGGGGAGGATGTGGAACTTGTAGCGCTGACCCTTGCTCGCGGGCCGCACCGTGTGCTCCCAGATGCCCGACGCGTGCGGCGTCATCGGCGACGCGCGGTTGTCCCAATTGTTGAAGTCGCCGATGACCGACACGCTCGCGGCATTCGGCGCCCACACCCGGAACTGCACGCCGTCGCCGTCGATGTGGGCGCCCATGACCTCGAAGAGTCGAATGTGGGAGCCTTCGTTGAAGGTCCAGCGGTCGAAATCGGTGATCGGGCGAGGCATGAGGGTGAGGGGGCCACTCCGGGCGGCCCCCCCCGAGGCTATCTGCGGAGTCGGCGATTACGAGGGTCGCACGTGCCACCCGAGGTCGCGCAGGGCCCGCAGTGCCGTGCGCCGATGGTCCAGCCCGCGCGTCTCGACCGTGATCGCCACCTCCACTTCGTCGAGGTCGAGCGAAGCCCGCTCACGGTGATGGTCGACGTCGAGGATGTTGAGCTCGAGTTGCGCGAAGTCTGCGGCGAGGCGGGCCAGCGAGCCCGGCCGATCGGGTACGTCGATGCGCAGCCGTAGATAGCGCCCCGCCACCGAGAGCCCGTGCTCGATCAGGCGCGAGAGCAGCAGCGCGTCGACGTTGCCACCGGACAACACGACCACGGTCGGACCGGACCGACGCTTCCTCGGGAACTTGTTGGCCATCACGGCCGCCAATGCGGCGGCCCCGCTCGGTTCGATCACCGACTTCATACGTTCGAGCACGGTGACCAACGCATGGCCGATCTCTTCGTCGGTGACGGTGACGACATCGTCGACGAAGGCTTTCGCGTGAGCGAGGGTCAGTGCCGACGGTGACTTGACCGCAATGCCGTCGGCGATCGTCGCCAGTGAGCTGAGATGACGCGGCGCGCCCGCGTCGAGCGAGGCGCGCATGGACGCGGCACCATCGGCTTCGACGCCGACGACCCGACACTTCGGCCGCAGCGATTTGATCGTGGCTGCAATACCGGCGATCAGACCGCCGCCGCCGACCGGCACCACGATCGTCGCCACTTCGGGCAATTCGTCGAGCACCTCGAGCGCGATGGTCCCTTGGCCGGCGATCACGGCTCGATCGTCGAACGGCGGCACGAACCGTGCGCCCGCATCGCGCGCGAACCGCTTGGCGTGCACCACGGCATCGTCGATGCTGTCACCGACCAACTCGACGACCGCGCCGTACTCCTGTGTGGCCGTCACTTTGGGCAACGATGCGCCCCGCGGCATGAAGATGGTCGACTCGAGCCCGCACAGCGACGCCGCGAGTGCCACGCCTTGGGCGTGATTGCCCGCCGAGGCCGCGACCACGTGGGTGCCGGGCTCGAGTTGCGCAATGTGGTTGTAGGCGCCGCGGATCTTGAACGATCCGGTGCGCTGGCGTTGCTCCTCCTTGCACCACACGTCGGCGCCGACGGCCCGAACGATCGCATCGACTTGCGTCAGCGGCGTGTGGCGGATGACCCCGGCGATGCGTGCCTCGGCCTCGCGGACCTCGTTGATGCTCACAAGTTTCATGGCACTCCTGCCGGGCGGGACTACATTCTTGTCGATGGGGTCGAAATCGTTCGTCGTCGGGGGTGTGCCCGAACCCATGAACCTGCCGTGGCAACTCGCGGTCGCCAACGGCACTTTCGCCGACGCGCAACTCGATGTCGAATGGGTCGATCAACCGGGCGGCACGGGCGCCATTGCCGACGCGCTGTCCGATCGCACCCTCGACGCCGCCACCATTCTGACCGAGGGCGCGATCGCCGCCATCGTCAACGGCGCCGATCTTCGCATCTGTTCGCTCTGGGTGCAGAGCCCACTCATCTGGGGCGTACACGTCGCCGGCCACAGCACCGCTCGCACCATCCACGACTTCGAACCCGTTCGATTCGCAGTGTCGCGGCTGGGCTCGGGCTCGCATCTCATGGCGTATCTACTGGCCGCTCGCGATGGCTTTGGCTTGCGGCCGGAACAACTGGTCGTCGTCGGCAACATCGATGGGGCGCGTGCCGCATTGCGCGAAAATCGCGCGGACGTCTTCCTCTGGGAGAAGTACGTGACGTCGCCAATCGTGCACGCGGGAGAGTTTCGTCGCATCGACACCATCGACACACCGTGGCCGTCGTTTGCGATCGCGGCCCATGCCGACACGATCGCCGCACGCGACCACGATCTCGATCATCTGATCGTCGTCGCGCAGCGAGTCGCCACCGAATTCGCCGAGCAACCGACGGCACGCGCCCAGATCGAATCGCACTACGGGCTCACTCGACGCGACGCGGGCGATTGGCTCGCTGGATGCCACTTCGCGCGAGCAACCGGCGTGCCGGCCGGGCTCGTCGACGATGTGCAGGAGCGTCTTCTGCGCGTCGGTGCGATCAGCTCCAAACGGCCCGCTCGCGATATCGTGGCGCATGACCGACGCGGCACCTGATCGGCCCGAACTCTTTCTCGAGCGGCGCGACAACGTCGCGTGGATCACCATCGACCGACCCGCGGTGCGCAATGCGATGACGCGAGCGATGGGTACTCGCCTCGGGCACCTGCTCGAAGAAGCCCGCGACGACGATGCCATCGCCGTCGTCGTCATCACCGGCGTCGGCACGAGCTTTTCCGCGGGGCTCGACCGCAAAGAGATCGCGAAGGGTCTCGAAGGCAAGAGCGAGTTCCCGGTCGAGCTCATCGTGCAGTATCCCAAGCCGACTATCGCCGCGATCAACGGTCTCGCGTATGGCGGTGGCGCGACGATGGCGATGTCGTGCGACCTTCGCATCGCGGCCGAGAGCGCGACCCTCACGTTCGGTCTGGGTAAGGTCGGCCTCGTGCCGGAGTGGGGGTCGTCCTATCTGCTGTGGCGACAGATCGGCTACAGCCGAGCCCTCGACGTCATGCTCACCGCCCGCACCATCGACTCGCACGAAGCACTGACTATGGGGCTCGTCAACCGCGTCGTCCCCGACGATCAGCTCACAAACGCAGTCACGGAGTTGGCCGGCCAGATCGCGGCGCTCCCGCCCGGCACGGCCTCGGCCATCAAGGGCGTGCTGCGCGACGGGCTCGATGCCGACTTCACGACAGCGCGCGCCACCGAAGCCCGCACGCTCGGCCGCCGGTCGCGCGAACTCGCGGCAATGCGCCGCGCGAAAGACGGTTAGCTCAGACGAATTGCCACGACTTGGCGGGCGCAGGTCCGCGGTGGCGTTCGAGCACCTGCACGTCGAACCAAATCGGCAACAGATGGCGCACGTAGAACGCGTGCACGACCATGTTGGGGGTTTGGAGATCTTCGTACAGCTTGAGTTCGACCCGGTCGTCCTTGTCGCGATAACGCTGGCATTGCTCGAGGATGTGATCGACCTCTTCACGAGTGTCCATGAGCAGACCGAGGTGGTCGTATCCGGGAGCAGAGAGCGGCTTTGACGACTCGGCCACGAGGATGAACTGACCCTCGGTGGGCTGCATGAAGAACTGGCGTCCGCCGAGAATCTCGACGTCGCGCGTTTCCCAACCGAACACCCCACCGTAGAAGTCGGTGAGCTCTTGACGGCGCTCGTCGGTGAGCGTCCCCTTGGGCACCGTCAGTTCCATGTGATTGAAGCGCACCGTCATGATCGACCCCCTGTATGGCGTTGCGCCCCACGTTACCGGGTGGGGCCAGAGCGGCTCGTACCGCCTGGCGAAACATGACAAAGTACGCAGCGATGAGCGGCCTCCTGCCAATCGAACCCACCGCCTCGCAGGACGAAGTCCGAGCCGCGGTACGGCAATGGGTGACCGAGTACGTCCCGTCGGCGTGGCGCGACGCGGCCGCGCGCGGCGGGGCCGCCGAGATTCGTACGGTTCGCACCCGGGCCGAGTATCTCGAGTGGTATCCCGTCTACGGCGCGTCCGGGCTCGTCGTGCCGAGTTGGCCGCGTGAATACTGCGGACTCGGCCTCCCCAATCGCATGGTGCGCGTCATCGAAGACGAACTGCGGCCATACAACCTCGGCCGGCTCAACGCGCTCGGGCTCAACCTCGCCGCGCCGGCGCTGTTCGCTCACGGCAGTGAGGAACAACGCCTGCGGTTCTTGCCCCCGATCGTGCGCAACGAAGAGAAGTGGTGCCAGATGTTCAGCGAACCGGGCGCGGGGTCCGACCTCGCATCGCTGGCAACCCGTGCGACGCGCGACGGCGACGAGTGGGTGCTCACCGGTCAAAAGGTCTGGACCACATGGGCCCTCGAGTCCGACTACGGCGTGATCCTGGCCCGCACCGATGCGGACACCCCCAAACGTCAGGGCATCACCTACTTCTTGTTGCATCTGCACCAACCGGGCGTCGAGATCCGACCGCTCAAACAGATGACCGGCGACATGGGTGAATTCAACGAGGTCTTCCTCGAAGGTGCGCTTGTTCCCGACAGCCAGCGCGTCGGCGCCATCGGCGACGGGTGGAAGGTCGCCAACGCGACGCTGTCGGGCGAACGCCAGATGGTGTCGGGCAGCGGCTCGGGCGGCGTGGGTCGCATCGGTGGTGGCGGCATCGCCGCGGCAATCCGCGCCGCGCGCGAAAACGGTGCATGGGCCGACGCCATCGTTCGCCAACGCCTCATGCGTCTCTACAGCGAAGATCGCATCCGTGATCTGACCAACCAGCGGGTGCGGGCCACCATGCGCGCCGGCCGCTCCCCCGGCGCCGAGAGCTCCATCGGCAAGGTGCACCAAGGCAGCCTGAACCAAGCTCTGCAAGAGGCCATCGTCGACCTCCTGGGTCCGGGCGCGATGGCGTGGCCCGAGACCGACGACGGCGAGCTGCCCTACGCGGTGCACGGGTTCTTGCGGTCGCGTGCCAACACCATCGAAGGCGGTACCACCGAAGTCAACAAGAACATCCTGGGCGAGCGCGTGTTGGGATTGCCGCGTGAGCCCGATCCCTGGCACGACCGACCCTGGCGCGAGGTCCCACGCTCATGAGCTACGAGGCCGACCAATGAGTTACGAAACGCTCATCATCGAACGCCACGGTCACGTCGGATGGTTGATCTTCAACCGACCCAAGGCACTCAACGCGATGAACGCCACGATGATGGGCGAGCTCGAGGTCGCGTGGCGCGAGCTCGATGCCGACCCTTCGGTGCGCGTGATCGTGAACGCCGGCGAAGGTACGGCGTTTCAGACTGGTGTCGACGTCGTGCAGATCGCCAAGGACAAAGATGCGATGCGCAAGTTCTCACGACAGACGCGCGACGCAAAGCTGGCGTTCACGGCGTGGCACCTGCAGATCTACAAACCCGTCATCGCCGCGGTCCACGGGCTGTGCGTCGGTGGTGGTCTGCATTTCGTCGCCGACGCCGACATCGTGATCACCACGAGCGACGCACAGTTCTTCGACCCTCACGTGTCGATCGGCCAAGTCGTCGCGTACGAAGGCATCGCGCTCGCGCGCAAGGCTCCGATGGAAGCAATCTTGCGCATGGCACTCGTCGGCCGCCACGAGCGTCTGTCCGCACAGCGCGCGTACCAGCTCGGAATCTCGAGCCAGATCGTCGACCCACCCGAGAAGCTTCGCGAGGAAGCACAGGTGCTGGCGGAAAAGATCGCAAAGAACTCACCGGCAGCAATGCGAGCAACGAAACAGGCACTCTGGGGCGCGCTCGAGTCAGGCCTCACCGACGCCTGCCGGGCCGGGGCACAGCACCTCGCGAGCCTGTGGGGTCACCCCGACCAAGACGAAGGACCGCGCGCCTTTGCCGAACGACGCGAACCGACCTGGAGCGACCTATGAGCAGGAGGCCGACGTGACAATCCAACCGAACGCCGCCACACGAGACAAGGCCGACCAATGAGCTACGAAACTTTGATCGTCGAGCGCCACGGACACGTGGGCTGGTTGATCAACAATCGACCCGATCAACTCAACGCGATGAGTGCGCTGATGCGCGACGAGTTCGCCGACGCATGGATCGAGCTCGACCACGATCCCAAGGTTCGTGTCATTGTGCACACGGGCAATGGTCGTGCGTTCCAAACCGGCGTAGACGTCACCGAGATCGCCACCGACGGCCAGGGCATGCAGCGCTATCGGGACAGCGTCGTGAACATGGATCTGCATTTCACCGCGTGGCACCAACAAGTGTGGAAACCGGTGATTACCGCGGTTAATGGCATCTGCTGCGGTGGCGGATTCCATTGGGTCGCCGACGCCGACATCGTCATCGCCGCCAGCGACGCGCAGTTCTTCGATCCGCACGTCTCGATCGGTCAAGTCGTCGCCGTCGAAGCGATCGGTTTGATCCGCAAGATGCCCGTCGAGGCCGTGATGCGGATGGCGTTCATGGGCAAGTACGAGCGTATGGGTGCACAACGCGCGTACGAACTCGGCATGATCAGCCAGATCGTCGATCCACCCGAGCGGCTACGCGACGAAGCACAGGCGCTTGCCGAAAAAGTGGCCAAGAACTCACCCGCCGCGATGCGAGCGACCAAGAAAGCTTTGTGGGCCGCGCTCGAGCACGGGCTCACCGACGCCTGCCGTGTCGGCGCGCAACATCTTGCCGGCCTTTGGGGACATCCCGATCAGGACGAGGGGCCTCGCGCCTTCACCGAGAAGCGCGAACCGAACTGGCAAGACCTCGACTAGCGCGGCCTCAGCGCAACGCGGTGATTTCACCCAAGCGCGGCAACATCGCATCACGGTCGGCGATCACCGTGACCGCCCGCGGCCAATCGATACCGAGATCGGGGTCGGCATAGTTGATGCCACCTTCGGTACCGGGCGCGTAGACCTCGTCGAATTGGTACTCGATCTCGGTCGCATCAGCCAGGGTCAAGAATCCGTGGGCGAACTCTTTGGGAATGAACAGCATGCGTCGGTTCTTCAGACTGAGCTCGACGCCGAGGTGGCGACCGTAGGTCGGGGAATCGGGTCGTAGATCGACGATGACGTCGTAGATGGACCCGGCAGTGACCCGCACCAACTTGGCCTGGGAAAAAGGCTGCTGCTGGAAGTGAAGCCCTCGCAGCGTGCCCGCGGCGGAGTTGAACGACGTAGCCGATTGGACGATCGTGGCGGGTACACCCGCCGCCTCGAACTCGTCTCGGCAGAACGTTCGAGCAAAGCCCCCACGAACATCAGCGAAGTACTCGACATCGATGATGAACGCCCCCGCCAGCTCGGTCTCCCAAATTTTCATGGGCATTCACTACCTCCAGAAGAACCCTGCGTCAATCTGGCTCGTTTCGATGAGATGCTTCAACATCTTCAGGCGGGTGAACGCCCGATGATTGAAGATGTCGTCGGGCATCTGAATCTGCTCGAACACCGCTCGCAGTTGCTCCGCTCCTGCCCGCACGTCCCAGTCTGTTGTATAACCGAGCACAGAGCTGATCTTGTCGAAATTGACGCGATAGCTGCGATTGTCGCTGTCGAGGGAGCCAAAGCTCAGCTGGCAGCCCGGAAAGACATCGGCGACGATCTCTGCAATCTCTTTGACTTGGTAGTTGTTCTCGGTGCTACCGACGTTGAAGATCTGGTTGTGGACCTTCTCGCGCGGTGCTTCGAGCACCATGCGCAGCGCCTTGGAGATGTCGAGCGCATGCACAAGAGGCCGCCAGGGGCTGCCATCGCTGTTCATTGCGATCGTTTTCGTCGTCCACGCCAACCCCGACAGGTTGTTGACCACGATGTCGAAACGCATGCGGGGGGACGCCCCGAACGCGGTCGCATTGCGCATGAACGTCGGTGAGAAGTTGTCGTCGGCCATCGGCGCGAGGTCACGCTCGACCATCACCTTGCACTCGGCGTACGCCGTTTGTGGGTTGGTGGGATCGTCCTCGGTCATGTCAGAGCCCGACGCCACGCCATAGACGGAGCACGATGACATGTAGACGAACCGCTGCACTCCCGCTTGCTTGGCGAGGGTGGCGAGGTGCACGGAACCCTTGTGGTTGATGTCGTATGTGATCGTCGGCGAGAGCTCGCCCACCGGATCGTTGCTGAGCTCGGCCATGTGCACGATCGCGTCGATGCCCTCGAGGTCGTCGACGGTGACACGGCGGATGTCCTTGAAGAGAGTGCGGGCCTGTTGGTCGACGCCTCGATAGAGCTGCGCCTCGCGGTAGAAGCCCGTATCGACGCCGATCACGTCGTGTCCCGCGGCGAGGAGCGTCGGCGCGAAAACATGCCCGAGGTATCCCTCGGTGCCGGTGACCAAGATGCGCATGTGGAACGTGCTCCCTTCGACTCGACGACAGCGTACGGGGGCGCGCGGCGTTGGGGTAAGAGTCGAACCGCCCATCGCTCGCCGGCAGATCTCCGTCGTCAGGGGACACTTTCGCGGCCCACTGGTTCGTGAGCTTGCACTGCGCTTATGCTTCCGCCCACTATTGGTGTTGCTCACGTCACATCTGGGGGAGAGAGAGATACGGTGGTTTCGACTACGAATACCAGCGCCGGTGGCTCCGGGGGGCCGATTCTCGACGTCGAGCACCTCTCGACCGAATTCCGAACGTCGCGCGGGCTGCTGCGCGCCGTGGACGACGTCTCGTTCACCCTCGACCGGGGCGAGACCCTCGGTATCGTCGGCGAATCCGGGTCGGGCAAGTCGGTTCTCGTGCGTTCGATCATGAACATCCTCCCCCGCACGGCCAACATCACCGGCTCGGTCAAGTTCGAAGGACGAGACGTCGGCACGCTCCCCAAGGCCGAGCAACGCCATTTCTGGGGCACGCAGATGGCGATGGTCTTCCAAGACCCGATGACCTCGCTCAACCCCGTCAAGCGCGTCGGGCGCCAGATCACCGACCCGCTGCGCTTCCACCTCAAGTTGAACCGTGACGAGTCCAATGCCAGAGCCCTCGAGTTGCTACGGCTCGTCGGCATCCCCGAGCCCGAACGGCGGCTGCGCCAGTTCCCCCACGAGCTGTCGGGCGGCATGCGCCAGCGCATCGGCATCGCGATCGCGCTCGCCTGCAACCCCAAGTTGCTCATCGCCGACGAGCCGACGACTGCGCTCGACGTCACCGTGCAAAAGCAGATTCTCGATCTCCTCAAGGGTCTCCAGCGTGAACTTCACATGGCGATGATCCTCATCACCCACGACCTCGGTGTCGTCGCCGGCAGGGCCGATCGCATCTCGGTGATGTACGGCGGTCGCGTCGCCGAGACCGCCGATACCAACGTGCTCTTCCGCAACATGAAGCACCCCTACACCGAAGCCCTGCTCGATTCGATCCCTCGCATCGAACACCCCAGCCACACTCGGCTCCAGGCCATCGCCGGCCGGCCGCCCGACATGGTCAACCCGCCACCGGGCTGTCGCTTCGCTCCCCGCTGCCTCTACGCGCAGGAGAGCTGTGTGGCCGAGTTGCCCCCGCTCATCCCGTCGAGCGAACCAGGGCACCGCTACGCCTGCTTCTTCCCCGTCGGTACCGCCGAAGGCATGGCCGCCCGCGAACGCAACCGCGAGGCCGGCCATACCGGAGCCGGACTCGATCTGACCGTCCAGGTGGTGTCCTAATGGCTGGTACCGGCAAAGCACATCTGCGCGACGGTGAAGTCCTCCTGCGAGTAGAGGACCTCGTCGTCGAGTTCCCGGCCGGCCGCAACCGCAAGGTGCACGCCGTCTCGGGCGTCAGCTTCGACGTCAAGCCGGGCGAGACGCTCGGACTCGTGGGCGAGTCGGGCTGCGGCAAGTCGACAACCGGTCGCGCCATCATGCAGTTGCCCCACCCGACGTCGGGTTCGGTCAAGTTCGACGGTGTCGAGATGACGTCGCTGTCGAGCGAAGACCTGCGACGCACCCGCACCCGGATGCAGATGATCTTCCAAGACCCGATCTCGTCGCTCAACCCGCGGCGCAAGGTCAAAGACATCGTCGCCGAAGGCCTGTCGATCTGGGGATCGACCATCGGCACGTTCAGCAAGACCCGGGTCAACGAAGTACTCGACGCCGTCGGTCTCGACCCCGACGTGGTCGCCGACCGCCGCCCGCACCAATTCTCCGGCGGCCAGTGCCAGCGCATTTGCATTGCGCGCGCCCTCGTGCTCGATCCCAAGGTGATCATCTGCGACGAGCCGGTCTCTGCGCTCGACGTGTCGGTCCAAGCCCAGATCCTCAACCTCCTCGAGGACATGAAGGCGCGATACGGCTTGACACTCATCTTCATTGCGCACGACCTCGCGGTCGTCAAGAACGTGAGCGACCGAGTGATCGTGATGTACCTCGGCAAGATCTGCGAAGTCGCCGAGCCCGACGCGCTCTATTCGAGCCCGGCGCATCCATACACCAAGATCCTGCTGGCCTCGATCCCCGAGCCCGACCCACTACGACCGATCACCGACGATCGCATCTCCGGCGAGTTGCCCTCGCCGATGGCGCCGCCGTCGGGCTGCCGGTTCCGCACGCGTTGCCCCCAGGTGCAAGACGTCTGCGCGCAGGTCGAGCCCGAGATCCGTGAGGTCTCGCCCGGACACTACGTCGCGTGCCATTTCCCGCTCGAATCTGCGGTAACGCTCGCGGGCAACGGCAAGCACTGAGCACAAGGCACCGAGGTGCCGGCGCCGATGCCTGAGATCGAACTCTCGCGGCAGACGCTCGACATCGGCCTGTTCTCCGACAATCCCGCCATGGCGGGTTTCTACGTGAACGAACTGGGTCTGCCGTTCGTCGAGGCGCTGCCCCATAGCGACACCTATAGCGAGAACTTCTACGCGGCCAACGGTGCCTCGCTCAAGATCAACGCGAGCACCGAGCGCATGGAGCCCGGTACGAGCGGCTACCGCGGCCTGATCATCGCTCGTGAGGGAGTCACCCGCCCACAGCACTTCGTCGACCCCGACGGCCTCGAGGTGTCGGTCGTGCCGCCCGGCCACGACGGCGTGCACCAGATGGGCATCGTGTGCGATGTGCCGGACATCGCGAGCGAGCGCTCCTTCCTCCTCAACGGTGTCGGTGCCCGCGAGGACGACGGCGTGTTGCGCATCGGCGAGACCGCGGTCTTTCTCCGCACCGGCGGCGTAGCCCGGCCGACCCCTACATGGCGCCGGGGCTTCAACTACTACGTCGTCTTCGTCCGCGACATCCAGCGCGCCCACCAGTCGGCGCTCGACAACGGTGCCGAGCATTCGGCACCGCCGTTGCGGCTCGCCGATCGTTGCATCTTCTCGTGGATACGCACCCCGAGCGGCAACTGGGTCGAGTTCGTCCAGTACGCCGACTACGGTCCACTACCCGACTTGCCGCGGGCGGCCGACCGGTGGCCGCAGATCATCCGCTGGCGTGAGACCGGCGAAGCATTCTGATGAAGTTCGGGATCATGGTGCCGCGCGAATCCGACTTCGACGACGGGCAGGATCCCTACCCTCGCATCTACGAATATTGCCAACGGGCCGAGGGGCTCGGCTTCGACTTCTGCACGTTCACGCATCATCGATTCAGCCCCGAGCGACCATACCTCTCCTCCCCCTTCATCATGATGGCGGCGATCGCGGCACGCACGTCCAAACTGCGTCTCGTCACGACGGTGTTCGTGCTCCCGCTCTATCACCCGCTCGATGTCGCCGAAGCGGTCGGTCAACTCGATCACATCTCCCACGGCCGCGTCGTGCTCGGGGTCGGTGCGGGCTATCGCCAGTACGAGGCCGATGCGGTAGGCGTGCCATTTCACCAACGCGTGTCGCGCATGACCGAATCGATCGAGATCCTGCGAGCCGCCTGGACCCAGGACACGGTCAGTTATCACGGCAAGCACTTCGACTTCGACGAGGTGCACGTGGTGCCCAAGCCGCGCCAGCGCCCCCATCCTCCGATCTGGATCGGTGCACTCGAGGCGAAACCGGTTGCGCGCGCGGGCCGCATCGCCGACGGTTGGATCGCGCCGTCGCTGCAGACCCTCGACACGCTGTCGACGCGCGCGGGGTTGTATCGCGACAGCGCGGCCGCGGCAGGCCGAGCCCCGGTGATCTGTCTCGAGCGCGACGTCGTTGTCGCGACCGACGGGGAGGCCGCACGCGCCGCGTGGATGCGCCGCAACCTTCCGCTGCTCGAGTACTACCGCAGCCAGGGCGCCAGCCTGCCCGACTTTCCCGAAGGAGCGAGCGAACGCGACGGATACGCCGCGATCGCCGCCGGATGCGCGGTAGCCGGCACTCCCGACGATTGCATCGCGGCGCTCGCGCACGCGCGCGATGTCATTGGGTGCGAGTACATCCAACTGATGAACCTCGGCGCCGGGCCGGGGTCAGGGCATCGCGGCAACTACGCGACCGAACTCGCCGCCTTGGAACTCTTCGGGCAACACGTGCTGCCCGCATTTCGCTGAGGCGACCCGGCTACTGCACTCGGCCACCACATTCAGGCCCCGACGGGATCGGTGGCGCGTCCCATCGCTTGATCTCGGGCAGTACCTCGGTGGCGAACAGGCGCACGCTCTTCTCGGCAACATCGGGGGGCATCCCCGCGAAGCTGAAGCTGGGATTGAAAGCGGCCACGCCGAGCGCAGAGTGGAGAATTCGCAGCTTTTCTATGGCTTGATCGGGTGTTCCCCAAGGCATCAGATTGACGTAGTCGGCGACCGCGCCATCGGTGCCGCGCTTGTCGATGTACTTGGAGATGCCCGCGTAGAACTCATAACCTCGCAGCCCTTCGTGCGCGCCCTCGGCAAAGCCGTAGTGCGCGATGACGGTTTCGTAGTAACCGCCGATGTAGCGGTGTGCAAGCTCTTCGACACGAGCGGGATCGGTATCGATGACGACGTTGCCCGAGATCAAGGGCGCCGGCGG
This sequence comes from Acidimicrobiales bacterium, assembly GCA_039934635.1. Lineage (GTDB taxonomy): Bacteria > Actinomycetota > Acidimicrobiia > Acidimicrobiales > WLNW01 > DATLFA01. The sequence continues at coordinate 9,547 of JBDTLT010000034.1, read as the reverse complement.
CTCACGCGACGCGCCGTGGTGGTCGTGCCATGCGTCGCGGTATGCCGCGAGTTCTTGCGCGACGATCGGCCATGGCTTTTGCGGGACGATGAGCAGACCGATACCGAGCCGGGCGATGATGGGCATGGCGTCGGGCGACATCGCCGCCGCGTAGACCCGGCCCCGCATCGAGTAGTCGGGACGCGGTCGGATCTCCACGCGCGGTTGCACCAGGAATTCGTTGTCCGCCTCGAGGAAACCGGTCTCGATCCCCTCGAGGATCATCTCGGTGTACGCGATGAACCGTTCGCGCGAGCGCTCCATCGGCATGCGGAAACCGTCGTATTCGATGCGACCGAGTCCGCGACCCAACCCGAGGATGAGGCGCCCACCCGACAAGTTGTCGAGCATCACGATCTGCTCGGCGCAGCGCACCGGTTCGTGCCACGGCAACACGATCACACTGGTGCCCAGGCGCACGTGGGGGTGCCGTGCGCCCATCCACGTCAGGTACTGCACCGGGTCAGGTGACAAGAAGTAATCGGTGAAGTGATGCTCTACGGTCCACAACGAATCGAACCCGAGATCCACGGAGAGGTCGGCGAGGCGCAGCTCGTCCGCGTAGACCTGAGCGTCGGTAGTCGCGTTCCCCGGATTCTGAAAGCCCCCGGTGTAACCCACGTGCACGATCAGCCGATCCACGCCTTGTCGAAGAGCACCACGGTACCGACGGTCACCTTGAGTCCGTGCACCTTCTTTTGCCAGGCAATCATCTCGGGAATCGCTTCGTAGACCGGTGTCGGCATGTCGGTGCGCCAGATGTCCTGGATCTTCTCGAGCGCCGCCTTGCGGTCCGCTTCGGTCTTACCCTCGCGCACCAGCTTGATCTGCGCATCGACATCGGGGTTCACGTAGTTCATGGCGTTGGCCGCGCTCGTCGACAGCACCGCTTGCTGAAGCGCGATCTCGGGGGCTTCTTCGGCGAAGTTGAAACCCCAGCAGCCCACGTCGAACGACTTGTTGGTCAATATGTCGGCGACGAGCGCGTTGGTGTCGTAGTCGTTCTTGAGTTTCACGGTGAAGCCGGCGGCAGTGAGCAGCGTGCGCATCGCCTCGGCCCAGCTCTGACGACTCGGTGCGTTGTGGCAGTTGACGCGGATCGACCCGTCCCACTTGCCTTCCTTCTTGACCTCGTCGACGAGCTTTCGGGCCGCATCGAGGTTGAAGGTGTTGACCGGCGAAACCGATGCCCATCGGGACGACTTCTGGAAGAACTCGCCACCGGGATAGCCGGCCCCGGCGTTGGCCCGTGCGTTGATCACACTCGGGTCGAGCGCGTCCGCGATTGCTTGGCGAATACGTTTGTCGGCGGTGATCGTATCGAGGGTGGTGACACCGTCCGGCTTGCCGGTGCAGTTCGGGGCGGGCAGGCCGCCCTTGCAGTTGAGCTTGCCGTTGTTCAACAGCGCGACGCCGCCGAGCCATTGGAGGTTGACGTACGAGTCGACCTTCTTGTCGTCGGTGGCCTTCTTGACGACCTCGGGTTCACGCAAGAACGCGACCTGCAAGGTGTCGGTGTTGAGCGCGTCGTAACTGGCCGGTGCACCGGAGAGTACGACGAACGACAGCGCGTCGAGGTACGGCTTGCCGTTCCAGTAGCTGTCGTTACGAACCAGGTTGATCGACTCTTTGGGCTTGTACGAATCGACCTTGAACGCGCCGGCGCCGAGGGGCTTGGTGTTGAAGGTGCATTTGCTCGGGACGATTTCTTGATTGACGCCACAGGCTGCCTTGACCGCGGTCGGCGACGGGATCAGACCCGGCGTATACGAAAGCACGTAGGGGAAGTTGCTCCATGGTGCGGTCAAGGTGAACTTGACCGTCAGCTTGTCGACGACGGTGTAGTCCTTGATGTTCGCGAGCAGACCGGCGGCACGCGAGCCGAACAGCGAATGACGCTTCATACCGAAAACGACGGCATCCGCGTCATAGTCCGTGCCGTCGGTGAACTTGATGCCCGAACGTAACTTGAGCACCCATTCCGACGAATCGACGTTGGCCGTCAACGATTCGGCCGTCTCCGGCTCGAACTTCTTCGTCGTCGTGTCATAACGCATCACGGTGTCGAAGATCGCCGCGAGCTCGGTGGTGCCCGTCGTGCCGCCCCCGTTGGTGACGACGGGATCGAGGCCCGCGGTTTCGCTGAACATCCCCATCTTGATGCTGCCACCGGACTTCGGTTGCGGCACCGTCGTCGCCGGAATCGTACTGTTTGGTGTGGCCGACGTGGGTTGCGAAGGCTCGTCGTCATCATCGCCTCCGCACGCAGCCGCGAGGATCGACAGCGCCGCGACCAGGGCGACCATACGCAACACGCGTCTGCTGCGCATTCTTCGAATCCCCTCGCGGAACCGTGAGGCGTTTCTCAGACTTTGGCTTCGCGCGGATCCCACTTGGAGCGGGCCCATTCACCGACGCGGTTGAAGCTGTAGACGGTCAAGAACATGACCACACCCGGCACCATCGGGATGTGGGGATACTTCTTCAACACGTTGGCCTGCTGGCCCTCGGCGATCATGTTGCCCCACGTCGGCTTGGGCGGCTTGAGACCGAGACCGAGGAAGCTCAATGAGCCCTCGGCGACGATGAGCACCGCGATCACGATGAACGCGTAGGACAGCAACGGCAGCGCCACGTTGGGCATGATCTCGCGGAAGATGATGCGGAAGTTCTTGGCCCCCATCGACCGTGCCGACAACACGAACTCGCGCTGCGCGAACACCAACGTGTTGGCCCGCGATAATCGGACCATCGTCGGAATACTGACGATGGCCAAACCGGCACCGACCTTGACGATGGCCTCGCTCATCTGTTCGGGTCGACCCAGCACGGTGATGATGGCGATCAGCAAGATGAGGGCGGGGAAGGCCAGCACCGAGTCGGTGATGAGACCCACCACGACGTCGAGCCAACCGCGGAAGTAGCCGGCCAGCATGCCGATCGTGCCGCCGATGATCAGGCTGATCATCACCGCAAACGCCGCGGTCAACAGCGACACACGGGCCCCGTAGACGCTGCGGGCCAAGAGGTCGAGGCTGAAGTTGTTGGTACCCAACGGATGTTTGGAGAAGAGGTCGGGACGGGCGTTGCCCGGAACCGAGATCGTCTTGGTGGTGTCCTGGTGCTCGGCCAGCGGCAACACGCCGGCGAAGATCGCACCGAACACGATGAGGAAGAGCCACACGAAACAGAGGTTCAACCCGGTGTCGAATTCGTCGCCGCGCCAAACCTTCGCGATGCGGTCGATGGCAATGAACAAGAACGTCAACGCGGCCAGCACGACCACGAGCTTGCTGACGCGGTCTACGGGCCCGACGATGGCGAAGATCGCCACGCCGACCGCCAAGATCGCGAGGATCACCGCCCCGACGATCTGCTGGCCCTTGAACCGCTCGAAGGCGCGAAACGCCAGCAAGAGTGCGACCACCCCCACCAGGCCGCGGGCGACGCCCTCGACGATGTCGTTGAGCACGAGCCCGATCCACAGCAACACGAGGCCGATGACGAGTGCGCCGAGGCCGAAGGGCACGCTGCCTTTCGCGCGGCGCGACTTGCGCTTGCCGCCGCCGGTTACCGCAAATGCAGCGGCCGAGGCGTAATTCATGCCCGCGGCGCGAACGGGCGTGTCAGATGCGGCCACGGCGAATCCTTGGGTCGAGAAGTGCGTACGAGATGTCGATGAGCACGTTGATCAACACGTAGGCGCAGGCGATGATCAGCACGCCGCCCTGCACGAGGGGATAGTCCTTCTTGCCCGCGGCGGCGACCACCACCGCCCCGACGCCCGGCAGGCCGAAGAGCTGTTCGACGATCACCGTGCCGCCGATCAAACGGCCGAGGCTGACGCCGGCCAGGGTGATGAGCGAGAAGGACGAGGGCCGCAACGCCTCGCGCGTCATGATGTGGCGAGGGGTCATGCCCTTGGCCCGGGCGGCGAGGATGAAGTCGTCCTGCAGCGTCGCCATCAAGTCGTTGCGCAGCAGGCGGGTGAACACGGCCACCTCGACGAGCGCAATCGACAGGACCGGGAGGACGGCGTGCTTGAGGTTTTCGATCAGGCCGCCCTCGGTGATCCTGACCCACAAACTGTCGGGTAAGAGTTGCCAATTGAGCGCGAAGGCCAATTTGAGCAAGATGCCCAACAAGAACGACGGCACAGAGATGAACGCAAATGCCGTACTACTGATGGTTCTATCGAAGGCTCCTCCCGGCCGGTAGGCGGCGACCATGGCCGAGGGGATCGAGATGAGCAGCGCGAGGCCGATCGCGAGACCGGCGAGCTCGAGGCTGACGGGGAACGCTCGCATGAGCTTTGCCTTGACCGACTCGACCGGCGGCAACACGTTCTTGCCGAGATCGCCGCGCACCGCGTCGCCCAGCCAGGAGAAGTAGCGCTCGGCCCAGGGCTTGTCGAGACCGAGTTCGGAGCGCACCCGTACGTAGTCCTCGGCGGAGGCGTTGGAGCCCAAGATCTCGACTTCGGGATTGCCTGGCACCAATGTGATCAGCTGGAACGTGCCCAGACTCACTAAAAAGAGCACAGGGACAATCAGCAACAGCCTGATGCCCACCGTCCGCGCCACTGCAGCCCCCCATTTGTCGATTGACGCGACACGCTAGGCGATGAATCCGTCTGTGTTCAAGGTCACGCCACGGGGCGCTCGTCACGCATCACGCCAATGCTTGACGCACCATCATTTGCAGCGATAATCCGCTGCAGTTTTCGATCGAGAGGGGGCGCGGTGGCCGAGCCGCTCGTCGTACACATTTCGTATCCCGCTGTGGCGGGGATCGCCGACCTCGCCCGCCTGGCCGCGATCCATCCGGGCATCGAACTCCTCACGGTTCCCTACGAGATCAGCCACGACCAACGGGTGCGTCGCGAGCAAGATCCACGCAGCGAAGCCACGAGAGCGGGCGAGGCACCGCTCAGCGCCGAGCAGGCCACGGCGTTCGCGCGCGGCGAAGTGATCTTGACGCTCGATGCCCCGATCGACATCGCGACCGTGGCCCCCAAGCTGCGGTGGATACAAGCGGTTGGTTCGGGAGTCGGGCAATACCAGGCGTGCGGCCTGCCGCCGTCGGTCACGCTGACGAACGGTGCCGGTATCGGCTCCCCGCCGATCGCCGAATGGGTCATCGGCCGCATCTTGCAGATCTACAAATCCTTCCCGCTGCACGACGCGCGGTCACGGGAGCACCGTTGGGAAATGGCACTCGGCTCGATGGTGATGGGCAAGACGATCTCGATCATCGGCCTTGGCGCGATCGGCAACGAGGTCGCGATCAGGGCAAAGCCGTTCGGCGTCAAGTTGCTCGGCATCCGTCGCAGCTACCAACCGGGCATGACCTCGCCGTACGTCGACGAACTGTTCGGGCCCGATTCGCTGAACGAAGTGCTCGGGCGGTCCGACGTCGTGGTGCTCGCCGCGCCCGGTACTGCCGCAAACGAGAGCCTGTTCGACGCCGCGACCTTCGCCGCGATGAAGCCGGGCTCGGTGTTCGTCAACGTTGCCCGGGGCACGCTGGTCGACGAGTCTGCGCTCATCGACGCATTGCGCTCAGGTCATCTCAAGGCGGCCGCGCTCGACGTCATGCGCCACGAACCGATGGCTACCGACGACCCGCTGTGGGACGCGCCCAATGTGCTCATCTCGCCCCACAGCTCCGCCTCGGGTGAGGGGTATATGGAGCGCGCCTTCGATCTGTTCGTGCGCAACCTCGGCCACTACGTCAAAGGCGAACCACTCGACAACGTCGTGGATCTGAGCGGCGGCTACTGAGTGCTGGGTCGATAGGTGCCGAACCTGCGCGAGCTGACCCTCGATCTCGAGCCCCTTCGCGCGTCGCGCGACTTCAGATACATGTGGATGGGCGCCACGATCTCGTCCATCGGCACCCAATTCACACGGGTGTCGGTTCCGTATCTCGTATATCACCGCACCGGATCGTTGTTGGCGCTGGGCGTCATCAGTGGCATCACGATGTTCCCGATGCTCGTGTGCTCGGTCATCGGGGGGGCAATCGCCGACGTCTTCGACCGGCGAATGGTGGCCCGCGCGTCTGCTGCAGTCGGCGCCGTGACCTCGCTGCTCCACGTGCTCAACGTGACCGTCTTCGGCACGCAACTGTGGGCGGTGTACGCGCTGCACGCGATCGGCACGAGCTTGCTGATGGGAGGCGCGCCTGCCGCGCGATCGGCCCTGCCCTTCCTCGTCGACAAAGAACGTCTGACTTCCGCGCTGATGTTGCAGTCGACCACCTACACGACGTCGTCGGTCGTCGGGCCGGCGGTGGGCGGCGTGATCATCGCGTCGCTCGGTGTTCGCTGGGCGTTCCTCATCGACGCGATCACGTTCGCGTTCTCGTTCTTTTGTTGGACGCTCATCCGCCCGATTCCACCGTTGGCGACCGGCGCCGCGCGTATGAGCGCGGCCGTCATCTTCGACGGATTTCGCGCATTACGGGGTCACAAGCCCATCATCGGTTCGTTCCTCGCGGATGTGAACGCCATGGTCTTCGGCATGCCGCAGGCGCTGTTCGTTCCGATCGCCGCGCAACGGTTCCCGAACCACGCCAGTTTCTACGGGCTGATGGTGGCGTCGATCCCGTTCGGGATGTTCGTCGCGACGATCTTCTCGGGCTGGACCCGCAACGTCACACGGCACGGCGTCGTTGTCATATCGTCGATCGTCGTATGGGGCGTCGCGATCGCGTTTTTCGGCTTGGTCGACGGCATGATCCTGTCGTGCCTATGTCTCGCGATCGCCGGCGCCGCCGACATGATCAGTGGTGTCTCACGCAACGCGATGTTGCAGCTGTCCGCGTCGCCGGAACTGCAAGGTCGGATGCAGGGCGTCGGCATGGCCGTGTGGACGACCGGGCCCGCCATCGGCGACGTCGAGGCGACCGGGGTCGCCGCGCTCACCTCGCTGAACACGTCCATCTTCCTCGGCGGCGTGGCGTGCGTCCTGGGCATCGGTGTCATCGCCTTCACCCTCCCCGAGTTCACGTTCTTTCGCGCGGACCTGAGACCCGCTGTCGATCCCGACGGCGTGCCCGACGGCGCCACCCTGCCTTCGGGGGTGCAGCCCGAGTGACATGTGCACGGTTGCGCATCCACATCCAAAACCCCGTCTGTTCCGAAAACGACGAGTGGCAATAGATCTCAGACAGTCGAGTGAGGGCGCGCTGGTCCTGGCGATCGCCCGCTATCACCAAGACGCGTTGGCCGAGGTCTACCGGCGTCATGCCGGGGCAGTTTTCGGCCTGGCCAACCGGCTCCTCGGGTCGCGAGTGCTGGCCGAGGAAGTCACCCAGGAGATCTTTCTGCGTCTGTGGAACGTGCCCGAACGCTTCGACCCGGATCGGGGCACACTCAGGGCGATGCTGTTGTCGTGGACGCACGGCAAGTCCGTCGACGTGATGCGGTCGGATCAGTCGCGGCGCCGCCGCGAGGAGCGCGATGCGCAGGTGCTGGCCGAAGCCGGCCACGACATCGAGAACGAAGCGATCGAACTGGCCATCGCGGACCAGATCGCCCGGGCGCTGGGCACCCTTCGTGTCGAAGAACGAGAGGCGATCACACTCGCGTACTATCGCGGTCTCACCTATCGCGAAGTCGCAGCCCAACTCGACCAGCCCGAGGGCACCGTGAAGAGCCGGATCAGATCGGGATTACGAACCCTGCGCTCGTCGCTGAACATCCACGAGGCCGAACCCGCATCCTCCGAGCGGGGCCGATCATGAGCGAGCGTTGGCCCGCCGAGATCGAAGAACTGCTCGCCGTCTATGCGCTCGACGCCGTCGACGACGACGAGCGCGCCCTCGTCGACGACTACCTGCGCGAGAACCCTCGCGCGGCCGCCGAGGTCGAGTCCTATCGCGAAGCGCTGTCGTACCTTCATGCCGGTGCCGCCGCGCCGGCCGGTCTGTGGGAGCGCATCGCCAGCGAACTCGAATCGGCCCCACCGCCGCTGCAACTCGACGCGTTTCGGTCGCCCGCGAAGGCACCGGCACGGCGCCCAGTGGGCCGCATCCTCGCGATCGCGGCCGCGGTCATCGCGCTTGTCGCGGCGGGCGGCGTCATCGTCCACCAACAACGCGAGATCGATCGGCGTGGTTCGGATTCGGTCGCGGCGGCCGTCGAGCGCGAGGCCAATACGGCAAAGCGCAATCCTCAATCACGAACGGTGATGCTGCGCGACAGCGGCGGCGTATTGTCGGTCATCGCGTACGTCGAACCCGACGGCGATCTCTTCCTCGACGCAGACCAGTTACCCGTGCTCGACCGTGATCGCACGTATCAACTCTGGTGTGTACGCGACACGGCACCGACACCCGTTTCGCTAGCAGTGCTGGGCGCCGACCCTGCAACATCGAAGCTGCACCTCGACGCCTGTTCGGGCCTGCTGGCGATCACCAACGAGACCACGGGCGGCGCGACGCAACCCACGGGCGATCCTGTCGTCTCGGGACGCTACGTCTGACGACGAACGGCACTTTCGTGTCGCGCTTGTGATCCGCGTCGACGCCCGCGACGAACAAGGGTCATGAAGTTCGACATCGACACTTACAAGACTCGCACCGCTCGACTCGATGACAGCGACATCGACTACGACGCCTTCCGAGATCGCCCTCTCGACCAAGACACATTGCGCACGCTGCGCTACATGCACGACGTCGAGCATCACACTGTCTGCTACATGCGCGACCTGTTGGTCACGCCGGCGCACAACGATCCCGACATGACCACGTTCCTGACCTTCTGGGCGTTCGAGGAGTTCTGGCACGGAGAGGCACTCGGCAAAGTGCTCGCCGCTCACGACGAGCCCTCGGGCCGAATGCGGGTGGCCGCCGTGCGGGCGCGTCATCGGGTCAAGCAGGTGCTCGCACCAATGGGCACCATGTTGACGTCCAGTCTCACCAACAACTTCACCGCCGTGCACATGACGTGGGGCGCGGTGAACGAGTGGTCGACACAAGCCGGCTACTCGAGGTTGCGCACACAGGCCGATCATCCGGTGCTCAGCGCGCTGCTCGATCGCATCATGCGACAAGAGGGCCGCCACATCGACTTCTATTCGAGCCAGGCGCACGAGCGACTCGACGGCAACCGCGCCGCGCAACGCCTGACTCGCTTCGCCCTCCGCCGCTTCTGGGCACCCGTCGGGTCCACGATCATGCCGCGCTCCGAAGTTGCGCACCTCGCCCGCCACCTGTTCACCGACAACGACGGGCGCAACATGGGTGCCCGCATCGACCGGCGCATCGACCGCCTCCCCGGCCTGTCCGGTCTGCATCTCGTGGCCGGTGCGATCGACCACTACGCAGCTGCCGCGGCCTGACGGCGCCTTGACTATATATAGTCAGTCTGTTAAATAACTAATCTGTGAAGTATCCGCAGGAGCGACCGCCGCGACGGCCGCGATGACCGTGACGACCCCCGATCGCTTCGACGTCGTCTTCGCCGCCTTGTCGGACCCGACGCGGCGCTCGATCGTGCGTC
>JBDTLT010000033.1:0-35934 GCA_039934635.1 Acidimicrobiales bacterium | reverse complement strand
AGTAGACGCTTGCGCCGCGAGTCACGCAGGGCGGTTCCCCCCAGCCGCCCTGCGTCGGCGCGTGCTAGCCCTGCGCGCAAGCGCTCGGCGCGTCGACCGGCACCCAGCCTTGAAACGGCGTCATGCGCCCGGTGGTATCGCGCGCGAACGACACCGTGTTCGTCTGGATGTCCTTGCGCCAGAGGATGGCACCGGTCGCCGGGTCGGCGCAGCTGAGAAAGCCGCCCCAACTTTCGTCGACCCAGAGCACGCCGACGCCTTGTTGGACCGTGGGCCGAGCTTGGGAGTCGAGGCGTACGTCGAGACGGGTAAGCGTGTCCGGATCGACCTTGATCGCGTAGCCCTGCATGCCCGTAGCGATCGAGAACCACAGGCCGTAGTCGCCGTGGGAGATGCCGGCGCCGCCGGGGCCGGCACCGATCGTCGACCCTCGCGCGGTGACGTGACCGGAGGTCGGGTCGAGTGCGGCGAGCGCGTATCGATCTTGTCCCTGTGCGACGACCGCGTACACCCGGCTCGGCCGACTCGTCGCGGTGAGGCCGGCAATGGTTTCGGTTGCTGCGAATTCCCCCAGCGGGCTCGCCAGGATCTGACCCGTGTCGATGGCGACGCGCATAACGGCCTGTCTCGAGGCCACCCAGAGCGTGTTGCCGACGAGCGCGAGGCCGCCAGTCACTCGGTCGATCGGTTCACTCTGCTCGATGTGCATCGTGGTCGGGTCGAGTCGCATGACTTTGCCGGCACAGGCGTCGGTGCATGGTTTGTCGAGGTCGAATGCCACGACGAACAGCCACCGGCCGGCCCTGATCGCGGCCGCCGGGCTCGTAACCGCGTCGATGAATGAGATGGTGCCGGTGGCGCGGTCGAAACGAACGAGGCGATCGGTCTTTCGGCTGCGCGACGTTTGCGTCCATCGGCCGTAGATCGCGTCGTTGTCGAACGCGAGCGCGGTGAGCGAGTCGTACTGCTCGTTGATCGTCGTCGACGAGGTCGTGGTTGCGAGCGGAATGCTCGACGTGGCGTTCACTGAAGTCGACGTCGATGTCGCTACGGACGTTGCGGGCGAGGTCGCCGAAGAGCCGCCGTTCGAGCAGGCGGCCGCGACGAATGCCAGCGCGATCAGACCGCGGAACGCGGACAGTCCCGGCACACGCCTCGAGTGCATGGGCGTTTGACGTTCGCCGGACCCGATTTCGTCCGGCGCGGAGAACTATTCCTCGACGCGGCGGCGGGTTTGATCGGCGAGTACCGCTTGTTCCGCGGTGGGGATGTCGCGCGATGCACGGACGTGCACCCGCGCCACGCGGGGGCTGACTTCTTCGTGGGGCAGCACTTCGACGCGATCGACGACGGCGATCGAGCTCGTGGGCCAGTCTTGGTAGAACACCGAGCGTGCCGCCGACGCAATGTCGGCCGAGCTGGCGCCGTCGGGCACCGGGAACTCGAATGTCGCCGGGATGCCACGCTGCGAATAGTTGGCGATCTCGACCATGGTGCGGTTGGACAGGTGCCAAGTGATCTCGTCGGCTTCGAGCTGGGTCGTGAACGCGCCGAGTCGGGCAACCACGCCGCGTACTCGCTGCCCGGACGGCGTCGTCGCTTCGATGTCATCGCCCTCGCTATAGCGGTCTTCGAGCAGGACGTGGATGCCGGTGACATAGTCCTGCACGCTCTGCTGCGCGCCCAGCGCGACGATGAGACCGACGAAGCCCGCACTCGATACTGCAAATGCGATGTTGACATCGAAATTGTGCAACACGACGACGAGCGCGCTGAGCCAGATGACGACGCCGGCGAGTCGGGCCAGCATCGTGGCGACCGCGTCGATGCGATGGCGCTGACGCATGTGCGCGAGGTCGCGCGTCTCGTGGAGTTTGCGCGACAGTCGAGGGCGCCGTTGACCGGGGCCAGAGCGCATCGCCCGACCCGCGACCCGCACCAACAACACTCGGAAGAACACTCGCGTGAGGCGGGTCAGCGCCCAAGCGCCGACAATTACTGCGATGACGAACAACGCGTCCGTTGCGTGGCTCTGCCAGCCCTCTGATTGCGAATCGACAATTTGTGCGAACGTAGTCAAGGTGATGCCCTTCGATCGAGAAAGTCGTGATGGGCCCGCTGCGTCGAACGGCTTTGGCGAAGTCAAGTAAGTGTACGGACGCTGCACGCCGAATAAGTGCGCGCGGTGGCGCTGACGCAAGTGCATGCTGGCACGCTCCCATGGCCGAGTATTCGCGCAATAGGGAGTCGTGCGTCACCGCACCGCGTCACCGCAGGCCCAAACGCGGCGAAAGGCTCCGATGCCGTGGACTGCAGGAGGCGGCGCTAAGCAACGGCAATGACGACGCAACTCAATTTGTCGCAGCGCGACCAGCGCGTGTTGTGGCATCCGTACGCGGCGATTCCCGGGCCGGCGATGTATCCGGTGGTGGCGGCCGAAGGCGTGCGGTTGCGTTTCGCGGACGGTCGAGACGTGATCGATGGGATGTCGTCGTGGTGGGCGGCGATTCACGGCTACCGCAACCCGGTCCTGGACGAGGCGGTACGACGCCAACTCGACGAGGTCGCGCACGTGATGTTCGGCGGCCTCACGCATCCGCGAGCAATCGAGCTGGCGGAGCGCTTGATCGCGCTCGCGCCACAGCCGCTCGAGCATGTCTTCTTCTCGGATTCTGGTTCGGTGTCCGTCGAGGTCGCGATCAAGATGGCCTTGCAGTATTGGATTGGTCTCGGCCGGCCCGGCAAGCGCCGGCTGTTGACCGTGCGCGGCGGCTATCACGGCGACACGTTCGCGGCGATGTCGGTGTGCGACCCCGTCGCGGGCATGCATCATCTGTTTCGTTCGGCGATGCCCGAACAACTCTTCGCAGATACACCTTCGCCGGGCTTCGGCGAGGCCTTCGACGAGACGCACATTGCCAACGTGGCGTCTTTGCTCAACGAGCACGCGGATGAGATCGCGGCGTTGGTGATCGAGCCGATCGTGCAAGGCGCGGGCGGGATGCGCTTCTACAGCGCGCAGTATCTGCAGCGGTTGCGGGCGCTGTGCGACGAGCACGATGTGTTGCTCGTGCTCGACGAGATCGCCACTGGCTTCGGGCGAACCGGCGAGATGTTCGGTTGCGACCACGCAAAGATCGCGCCCGACATCATGTGCCTGGGCAAGGCATTGACGGGCGGCTATCTCTCGATGGCGGCAACGTTGTGCACGGCAGAGGTCGCGAGCGGCGTGTGTCGCGCCGAACCCGGCGCCCTGATGCACGGACCCACGTTCATGGCCAACGCCCTCGCCGCTGCGGTGTCGATCGCCAGCATCGACTTGTTGTTGTCACAGCCGTGGCAAGCGGAGATTCGTCGTATCGAGAGCGGCTTGCTCGCAGGACTGGCGCCGGCGCGATCGTTGCCCGGCGTCGTCGACGTTCGCGTACTCGGCGCGATCGGTGTGATCGAAACCGAACGGCCGTTGCCGATGGAGTTGATTCAAGAGCACCTTGTCGCCCGCGGTGTTTGGCTGCGACCGTTCGGGCGGCTTCTCTACACGATGCCGCCGTACATCATCGATGACGACGACCTCGGCGCCGTGACCTCCGCGATGACCGACGCGGTGGCCACGCGCTGAAACTTCCAAAAAAAAGAATTTGCGGCCCGATGTCGAATCCGGGGCCGGCGGTTCGTTTCCAGGGTGCCGGCGAGGAGTTCTCGCCGCCGATAGGAACAGTCCGAGGAGGACGTCATGAGGAAGCTGGTTGTCACAGAGTTCGTCTCGCTCGACGGCGTGATGGAGGCTCCCGGGGGCGACGACGGCTATGTGCACGGCGCATGGACGATGCCGTTCTGGGGTGACGAGATCGGCGAGTTCAAGACCGCCGAGATGGTGGCGGCCGATGCGTTGCTGCTCGGGCGAGTCACGTACCAGGGCTTCGCCGCGGCATGGCCAGAGCGCAGCGGCGACGAGTTCAGCGACAAGATGAACTCGATGGAGAAGTTCGTCGTCAGCAAGACACTGACGGCGGCGCCGTGGCACAACTCGACCATCCTGCGTGGCGACCTGGTCCGCGAGATCGAAGAGCTCAAGGCGCGCGACGGAGCCGACATCATCGTGCACGGCAGCGCAACGCTCGCGCAGGGACTGCTGCACGCAGATCTCGTCGACGAACTGCGCCTCGCGGTATTTCCCGTGACCCTCGGCGTCGGCAAGAGGCTGTTCGGGCCCGACACCCGACTCGACTTCGAGGTAGTCGACTCGACGCTCTCGGGCAAGGGCGTCGTCTTGACGACGTACCGCCGCACGGCGCGCTGAGCGATCAGAGGATGCAGTTGTTGCCGACCGCCGATGCGAGGAAGCACACAGTGGCTTTGCTGATGCGCCAATGACCGTCTCGCAACACGGCGCCGCCGTGTACGAGGTTCGGCACGACCGGCGATGGCGCGTCGCCGTAGCGGACGTGGAAGTCGACATCGGCCTCGGTGGCCGAGACGAAGCGGATCTCATCGATCACGAATGACGCCATCGCCGCCTGGCTCTTGAACTGCTCCCATCTCGCCCTGCGGATCTCGGCGGATTCTGTGCCGCCATCGACGGCCGCGTCGCGCTCCGCTTGTGTGGCATTCACATTGCTGAAGGTTGCGAATGCGCGGCGGATCTCGTCTTCGGCGCCGAGCGGTGCCGGCTCGCCGCCCGTGACCGTGAGTTGGCCGGCTTCACCCGAGCACGCGGCAGCGGCCAAGACCAACAACAACAGCGTCACGCCTGTTCGGTAAATGCGCATGTCGAGCCCCCTACCGTCTTCCCCGCAAGATCAGACGACGCAAACCTCGAGTTTTCTCCGTACTGACGAGTTTGTCGACATAAGGTCGTGGGGGCATGGCCATTGACGGCAACGACCTGGTGCTCGTGCGCCACGGCGATACCGAGTGGAGTCGCGAGCGTCGCCACACCGGGCGCACCGACGTTGCGCTCACCGAGTCGGGGCGGCGTCAGGCTGACGCGTTGGCCACCATCCTGTCGGGCTTCGAGTTCGCTCGCGTGTTGTGCAGCCCGCGGCAACGGGCGCTCGAGACCTGCCGGCGAACGGGTCTCGTCGATCGGGCCGAGATCGTCGACGACGCGGCCGAATGGGACTACGGCGTCTACGAGGGACGCACGACGGCCGAGATCGGCGAGGAGATCCCCGGCTGGTCGGTGTGGACGCACGAAATCGTGGGGGGCGAGAGCGTCGCGCAAGTAGGTGCGCGGGCGGACCGCGTGATTGCCGCGGCCCTTGCTGTCGAGGGGAACGTTGCCGTGTTCGGCCACGCGCATCTCTTGCGCATACTCGCGGCACGCTGGATAGATCTCGATGCGCGGCGCGGGCAGAGCTTCGTGCTCGACACGGCGAGCGTGTCGGTCTTGTCCTTCGAGCGCGAGGAGCGCGTCATTGCGCGCTGGAACGAGACAGGCGCGCAGTAGGGCAGCGCGCAGGATTCAGACGGGACGAGCGCCGGCCTCGGTGAGGCGGCGCCTCGCTTCGGCGTAGAGATCTTGGGGCAGCGGCCCCTGCGCCGCGGTGGCGAGATTGTTGCGGAGGTGATCGACGCTACTCGTGCCGATGATCGTCGTGTCGAGCGCAGGATGCGAGAGTGTGAAGCGCAACATGAACGCGGTGCGGCTCATGCCGTCGAGCAGTTCGTCGAGCTTGGCCTGCTCCCAGTAGTCCCGCATGGTCTCGTTGGGCACCATGTAATAGCGACGACCTTCCCAGTCTTCGGGGGCGCCGCGGGCCACCCCGCCCCGGATGATGATGCCCATACCGGCGTCCGACGCACGGGTGATGGCATCTTCGTGCTCGCGCTGCAGCGCCGAGTAGGGGATCTGGAACGCGTCGAATGTGCCCATGTCGATCTGCTCTTCGAGCGTGGGCAACACGGCCGACACACCGATGAATCGCACCTTGCCGTCGTCTCGCAACGCGAGCAGTTCGTCGAGCGCGCCGTCGGCATCGAACTGCTCGCGGGTCAAGCTGCGGTGGAACTGCACGAGATCGAGATGATCGGTGCGCATCATGCGCAGGCTGTGCTCGACACCGGTGCGGATGTTGGCCGCCGTATGCACATGATCGGTGCCCATCGCCGCGCCGGGCACACATCCGCATTTCGAAGCGAGGACGTATTCGGAACGCCGATGCGCGATGAACTTGCCGATGAGCTCTTCGCTGCGCCCGTAATCGATCGAGGTGTCGATGAAGTTGATGCCCTCGTCGAGCACTGTGTTGAGAAGCGTGCCGGCGTCGTCGTCGGAGATCGCCGGCCCGTTGGGTGGGCCTCTCAGCTCCATCGCGCCGAATCCGAGGGCCGTGACCTCGAGCCCGGTGCGCCCCAATGTGCGAAGTGCGGTGTCAGCCATGGCGAGGAGTGTAAGACTTGCGGGCATGCCCGTCGGAAGACTCAGCGTCGTGGCGCTCGATTGCCGCGACCCCCACGCCCTGGCCGAGTTCTACAGCGCCATGACCGGCCTCGAGATCGTGCGGGACGACGACGATTGGGTCCAGCTGCGCAGCGACGGCGGCGTCGCCCTCGCGTTCCAGCTCGCCCCCGATCATCAGCCGCCCGTGTGGCCGAGCACCGAACATCCGCAACAGGCCCATGTCGATTTCGATGTCGACGACCTCGATGTGGCCGAGGAGCAGGCACTCGCGCTCGGCGCCCGCAAAGCCGAGGTGCAGCCGGGCACGACCTTCCGCGTCTACCTCGACCCCGCGGGTCATCCGTTCTGCCTTGTGCTTCTGTTGCCGCAAGCCGACGACTGACGCGACAAAATGCCGCGACGTCACGGTCACGACTTGGTGAAGCCGTACTTCGCCAGGATCGTCTGACCCGGCGCACCCACGACGAAGCTCACGAACGCGGTCGCCGCGCCGGCGTTGCTCGTCGCCTTGGTGACTGCGATGGGGTAGCGCGCGATGACATTGAGATCGTCGGGTATCGCAACACCGACTGCCTTGTCGCCCGCCGCCTTCACGTCGGTCGCGTACACGATGCCGGCGTCTGCTTCGCCGAGGGTCACCTTGTTCACGACCGACTTCACATCGGCTTCGAGGCTCTTGGGCGTCACGGTCACCTTCGCCTTGTCGAGCACTTGCTTCGCGTACGCGCCGATGGGTACTTCGGGCGCGGCGGTGACGTAGATCAAACCGGACTTGGCGAGGTCGGCCAGACCGGTCACGCCTTTGGGATTGCCCTTGCCCACGATGATCTGCAGCTTGTTTGCCGCGAACGTCACTGGTGCGGCAGCCACCCCCGCACCGCTCGTCGCGGTGAGCTTGTCCATGTTGGCCGTGTCCGCCGACGCGAAAACGTCAGCGGGCGCGCCTTGGTTGATCTGCGTCGCCAGCGATGACGACGCGGCGAAGCTGAACGTCACCTTCGCCCCGGGATTCGCCGCCTCGAACGCGGTGCCGATCTCCTTGAACGAATCGGTCAGCGAGGCGGCGGCCAGCACGGTCAGGCTGCCCGTCAGCTTGGGCGCCGTGGTCGTGTCGGTCGACGCGTCATCGCCACAGCCGGCAAGGGTCAGCGCCAACAGGGCCAGGAGAGGGAAGAGGTTTCGCCAGAACTTTGACACCGCCGGACAATAGTCAGATCCGAATTGGTGCCTGATGGCGCGAGGCGGGCGGCCGCTCAGGCGTGCAAGAGGCCCCGCGCGTACGCCGCTTGGCCGACGTGTTGCAGGCTGTCGTCGGCGATGCTCACCAAGCGCACGCCGAGCGTGACGGGCGGATCCCACCTCGTGTCGACGATGCGATCGAGCTCTTCTGGTGTGAGCGTCTGCAACATCGTGCGAGTGCGGCGGTCGACCGCCTCGAGATATTCCAACAGCACGTTGGGTTCGGCTGGTTGAACGGCGGCGACATCGTCGGCCGAATGGCCGTAACCGGTGTTGTGCGGATCGGCGTTGAGCCCGAACCGGCGGGCCCAGTCGTGCTGTATCCAGATCTGGTCGGTATCGAGCAGCTCCGCGACGTGGTGATCCTGCACCCGGGCGCTGTGCCAGATGAGCCACGCAATCGGATTGGCGCCCGGTGATGGCGGTTCGGTGAGCTTGGCCAGTGCGACACCGTCGACCGCAGCCTTGGCCAACGGCGGGACACGGCCGTAAAGATCGAGTAACAACGCAGCGACATCCATGCCGTGATTACACCACGTCTTTGCCTTCGCGTATATGGGTCTCAGAAGACGAGTTCTCCGAGCGTCCACAGTGCGAGCGCGGCGAATACTGCGGCGCCCACGTAGTTGATCTTGTGAAGGGGTACTCGGGCGACGAGCTGGCGGCCGAACGCCGCCGCGATGGCCGCCACCGCAGCCAGTGCGAGCAACGCGCCGACGCCGGTGGAAACCGGCTCGCCGCTCTTTGCCGCGAGGCTTGCGGTGGCGAGTTGTGTGAGGTCGCCCCACTCCGCCAGGAGAATCAGTGCGAAGCTGCCGGCCACGGTGCCGTGAATGGTGGTGAGCGTGGGCGACGCGTCGGCATCGACCGGCTGGTCGCTCTGACTACGGGCGGCCCGCAACAAGAGGACGGCACCGATCGCGAAGAGCGTGGCGACGACGAGTTTGACCGGGGTGTCGGGCAGCAGGCTGATGGCGCTGCCGGCCGCGACCGCGACGAGTACGTGAAGAGTGAACGCCGAGACGGCACCGAGCCACACCCACGCCGGCCGGCGGTAGCGCGTGACGAGGACGATCGTGGCGATCATGGTCTTGTCGGGCAATTCGGCAGGGAAGACCGTGACGAAGGCCTGAACTAGCGACTTGATCGACACGCTGCACTCTCGCGCGCATCGGGTGTCACAGAAGATTGTCGACGGTAGTCGATCCGATGATGGATTCGTAGACGCGTTCGTAGGCGGCGCTCATGCGAGCCGCGCCGAACGTCGTGGCGTGCTGACGGCACTTGTCGGGATCGATCTCGTTGAGGCGGTCGACGGCATCGACCATCTCATCGAGGTCGTCACAGATGAAACCGGTGACACCGTCGATGATGATTTCGGGCACGGAGCCGCGGTCTAGCGCGATCACCGGCGTGCCGGCGGCCATCGATTCGATCATCACGAGGCCGAACGGTTCGGGCCAGTCGCTGGGGAACAGGGTGGCCGCGGCGCCGGCATAGAAGGCGGGCTTGTGCTGTTCGTCGAGTTCGCCCACGAACTGCACATCGTTGGCACGGAAGATCGGATCGATCTCGTCGCGGTAGTAATCGGCGTCGAGCGGATCGATCTTCGCCGCGACGTGCAATGGTCGTCCGGTGAGGCGCGCGATCTCGGCTGCCATCGCCGGCCCCTTCTCGGGGTTGATGCGACCGACGAACGCGAGGTGGCCGTCACCGGAGCGCGGCGCGCGGTGGTACCTGTCGAGATCGAGGCCGTTGTAGACCGTGGCGGCCCACGCAACGTCCAGGCCCTGGACCGCGGTGCGCTGATGGTCGCTGATCGAGACCAGCGGAATGTGCGGATACAGCGGCAGCGTTTGGCGGACGTGCTGCAGATCGAGGCGCCCGTGCATAGTGATCACGGTCGGTGTCGCTGCTCGCCGCGCGAACGGGAGCGTCCAGATGTCGACGTGCGAATGGATCACGTCGAACTCATCGGCTCGTTCGTAGACGCCCGCCAACATGCGCAGGTGGAGATGCGGTGCGACGTCGATCATTTCTTGTCGACTCATCCGAGTACGCAGTGGGGCGGGCGCGGTGGCCGAGAGTCGCGCGCGGGTGGTGGATGGTTCTGCCGCGAACAGCGTGACGTCGTGTCCGAGGTCGACGAGGCCGTTGCAAAGGGCGGCGATCACTCGCTCGGTGCCGCCGTAGCCCGCCGGTGGGACCGCCTCGTAGAGCGGGGCGATCTGGGCAATTCTCATGTCAAATCACCTGAGCGGCCTGGTCAGCGCGTCTTGCTCTCGATGAGGTTCGTGAAAAGCAATGGGGATGAGGTGACCGAAGCGGTTGAGGTAGGAGCGCTGACACGGGACGCACGTGCTGGTGGTGGTGGTGCCGGTGAGGTCGATCGCCAGCGCGCCACCACATTCGGGGCAGCTCAATACGAATAGGCCGGCATTCATTGACTTCCTCCTCCGCGTACGAGTCTCCTTACCCGGGACTTCGAATCTCTAACTGATTGCCGCGGGAATTCTGCCACGACGGGCAAGACTTTGGAAATGGCTGATCCTCTCGACAGTGAGGCGGAATCCGTACCTTCGGTGGGCCGGCGTCAACTCGTGCTCGTCGACGGGCGAACATTCGCGATCAGCGACGAAGCCGGGCAGATGACCGCGCCAACACATGGTTTGGTGCACGACGATTTACGTCATCTTTCATACTTCGCGGTCACCTGCCAAGGGTCCGAGATGGAAGTGCTCGCGTCGAGCGCATCGACCCCGCTGTCTGCGGTGATCGTGGCCCGGTTGGGCCGCGGCGCCGACGCGTCGCGGCGGGCCGTGATGACTCGTCGCCGATGGGTGGCGAGCGGGTTACGCGAAGACGTGCACGTGCACAACACGTCTCCCGTGCGCCAGCAGTGGACCGTGCAGGTGCGTCTCGCGGCCGACTTCGCCCACGTGTTCGACGTCAAGGCCGGCCTGTCGGGTATCGACCGCAGCCTCGTTGCCGACGACGACGGTTGGATGATCGACTCCGCCGATGCGGGTGCGAGCACACGGATCTGTGCGATGCCGCGCCCCGACGACGTCGACCTGCAGTCGGGCACGCTGACGTGGCAACTCGATGTCGAAGGTCGCAGCGAGTCGATGGTCAGCGTCACTGTCGAGCCCGTCGTCGACGACGTGCCTGCGGGCCTGGCATTTCCTTGCGGCATCGTGCCGAGTGACGCGATCCCGATGCGCCGGTTGGCGTCGTGGCAGGCGTCGGTGCCGAGGGTCGTGTCCACCGATCCGCGGTTGTCACGCGTCGTCGAGCAAGCGCTGGCCGATATCGCCGCGTTGCGAATCATCGACTCGGCTCACGTCGATCGGCCCGTGATCGCGGCCGGGGCGCCGTGGTTCATGACGCTGTTCGGTCGCGACTCGTTGCTCACTTCGTGGATGACCTTGCCGTTCGATCCCGATCTCGCGGTCGGGGTGCTCTCGACGCTCGCCGAGTTGCAGGGGCGGGTCTACGACGCCGTCGCCGAGGAGCAGCCGGGCAAGATCCTGCACGAGTTGCGCCGCCACGGGGGCGGGGGACCGTTCGCCAGCAGGCGTCGGTACTACGGCACGGTGGATGCCACGCCACTGTTCGTCATGCTCGTCGCCGAAGCGCGGCGTTGGGGTGCATTGCGCGCGGCCGATCTCACCGGTCTCGCCCCCGCGGTAGACGCGGCACTCGCGTGGATACTCGGCGATGGCGATTCGAATGGCGACGGTCTCGTCGATTATCAACGCAGCGATGCATCAGGTCTTTCCAACCAAGGCTGGAAGGATTCGTGGGACGGTGTCACATTTGTCGACGGCTCGCTGGCAAAGGGACCGATCGCGTTGTGCGAAGTGCAGGGCTACGTCTACGCCGCCCTGATCGGTGCGGCGGATCTCGTCGCCGAGATGGGCCTCGTTCACGAGCGCAGCGACTTGCTTGCGCGGGCGGCGCGCCTCAAGCAACAGTTCAACGAATTGTTCTGGGACGAGCGTGGCTGGTTTGCCATCGGCATCGACGGCGATGGGCGCCGGATCGATTCGTTGACGACGAATCCCGGCCATGCGTTGTGGACGGGCATCGCCGATCCTCAATTGGCCGCGCGCTACCTCGATCGCCTCGTCGAACCTGCGATGTGGACCGGTTGGGGATTGCGCACACTGGCCGAGACGATGGGCGCCTACGACCCATTGAGCTACCACAACGGTTCCGTGTGGCCGCATGACACCGCGCTCTGCGTCGCCGGTGCCGCGCGCTACGGTCGCTGGGACATCGTCGATCGCATCATCAACGGAGCGTTCGATGCCGCGAGCGAGTTCGACGGCCGTCCGCCCGAGCTCTTCTCGGGCATTTCGCGCTCGGAGGCACCGATGCCGGTTGCCTACCCGGCGTCGTGTTCTCCACAAGCGTGGTCGTCGGCGTCGATCTTGCTGTCGCTGCGATCGATGCTCGATCTGGCCCCTTCCCCTGATGGCCGCACGCTGGATATCGGCCGCGAAGATCTGTCGCCCGTCGCCGACATGACAATCGAGCGGATTCACTTCGCCGGGTCGACGGTCACCGTCTCGGTCGAGGACGGTATCGGCAAGGTCACCAACGGTTAGGCGCGCTCCGCCGAGGTGCTCGTGCGCTGCGATCGCACGACGAGCACCACCACGTCGTCTTGCGCGTTGTCGCCGATCGTTGCCGCGAGCGACTCGGCATCGACGTTGTCTCCGATGCGATTGGCAATCTCCACGAGCCGGGCAAGCGAAGTGTCGATGTCTTCGTCGCGCCGTTCCACCAGCCCGTCGGTGTAGAGCACCACACTGCCGCGGTCGCCGATCTCGAATTCACATTCGGTGTAGAGCGACGCCGCGTCGACCCCCAGTGGAGGGCCGGCTTTGGCGTTCATGAGTGCGGCGCCGTTGGCCCCGACAAGCAGAGGAGGAGGGTGTCCCGCCAACGCGAATCGGCAATGTCCCGATGCATCGAGGGTCATGTAACACGCCGTGGCGAAGACGTCGCGACTGCCCTCGCAGATCAACCGGTTGGCATGGCCGATGACGAGCGCCGGCTCGCGATAGGCGCCCGCACAGGCCCGAAGGACGTGGCGGATCTTGCCCATGGACGCGGCAGCGCGGACTCCTTTGCCGGCCACGTCGCCGATGGTGATGGCCAGCCCGCCGTCGGCCAACTCGAAGGCGTCGTACCAATCGCCACCGATGAGTGACAGGGCGACGCCTGGGCGGTACGCCGCCGAAAGCTCATATGTCGCCGATGTCGGCAGCGCGCCAGGAAGTAGGTCGCGTTGCAGCGTCAAAGCGACCTGCTCTTGCGCGTCGTAGAGGCGGGCGCGTTCGAGCGCGCCCGCGACCATCGCCGTGATCTGATCGAGCCAGTGCAGTTGCGCGTCGTCGAAGACCTGGACGTCCGCGTACCCGAATGCGATGGCTCCGATGACCTGCTGGCGGACTGCGAGCGGGTTGCACACCAGAGCCTTGGCGGCGCGCACTGAATCGAGAATCACATTCGGATACTCGGCAGCGATCTGAGCAGCATCACGGAAGACCATCGATCGTCCAGTGCGAACGGCGTCCCCGAAGGGCGTGCCTGAGTCGACGGGAATGACCGCCCATCGTTGCGTGAGCACCGGGTCGAGATTGGGACTGTGTTGGATGTGGAGATTGCGGTCCTCGACCAACCCGATGCTCACGGCCATCGCGGGCGCGATCGCCGGGATGGTCTCGGCCGCGGTGGCGACCACCTCGGAGGCGGTCACGGCCATTGCGAGCACGGCAGCCAGATCGCGTTCATTGGCAATCTGTTGCCGGCTGAGCAGCAAAGAGCGGTGATGGCGCAGCGAGAGCCATGCGGCCAGTGCGGTCAACGCGGTCAGGCCCAATCCGCTCACGAGTATGGCGGTGGACAGCGTGCGGGAGGTCGCGACCGGGATGTCCAAACCGATCAGCCATGTGCGACCGCCGATCGGAAGCTCCTCCACGGAGTTGCTACGCGGGGTTTGCGCGGTGTGGTACAGCTCGGCACCTTCGTCGACGATGCGCAGCCGCGTGCCGGCGGGAAGCCCCGACGCGATCGACTTGCCGACCGCTTCGCCGAGGTATGTGATCGAAATGAACCCCACCACCTGACCGTCCGGCCGTTTGAGTGGCTGGAAGATCAAGAAACCCGATCGGTTGGAGGGCGCAAGGTTGACGACGGGTGTCACGAGGGCCTTGCCCTGCTCGCGCGCTCGCCGCGCGGTCTCGCCGCGTCCCGCGTCTTGTGCGATGTCGAAGCCGAGCACTCGGCGCTGGGCCTCGTCGAGCGGGTACGTGAACGCGACCGGGAAATACACAGCCCGCCGCGGTGCGGCCGCGAAGGTGCCGTCCGGGGCGCGGTCGATGATGCGGAACCCGTAGGTCGCCTCGAACTGTGCGCGCTGGTCATCGGCCACGATCGGTTCGTAGGCCAACGCGCCGGCCAGGCCGGGTGCCAGCAGTACCTCGGCGAACGTCTCGAGCCGTTGGACGTCGACCGCGCCGGTGGAGTCCACCAGCGCGCTCGCGGACGCGAGGACCGCCTCGGTCTGTGAATAACCGGCAGAGAGGCCCCCGATCAGGGCCGATGCCTCGTTCTGGCGAGCCCGATCGGCGTCGCGATTCTCCCGGTCGCGAAACACCGTCCACGCCACCAAGGTGGCCGCGAGAATGCCGCCGACGAGCAGCAGCGCGAAGAGTCGATCCCGTCGCAGACTGCGATCGGGCGGTTCGACGAATCGGTTGGCTGGACCGCGTCGCGTCCGCAAGAACCCGATGATACCGCTGTCACCTCGTAGTATTGAAGGACGGTGGTTGGTGGTGTTCGGGGACCCGGCGAAGGCATGACGGTGTTGACGTTCCAGGTACTCGGTCCGCTGCGCGTCTTCGGCGAGGACGGTCGTGATGCGACGCCGCCCGGCGGCTTACAGCGACGCCTGTTGTTGTCGCTTCTGGTCGACGCCCGCGGGGTCGTCTCGACCGATCGACTCGCCGATGCCTTGTGGCCGGAGGCGCTGCCGGCCAATCACGCGGCCGCATTGCACACGCACGTGTTTCGGTTGCGCAAGGCGCTTCCCGCGCTGTCGATCGAGCGCCACGCCGACGGTTACCTCCTCGAGTTGGGCGATCATCGTCTCGACGCGGACGAGTTCGCGACGGTCATCACCGAGGCGGCGGCGGTGAGGGCCGCGGACGCGCGGCACGCGGTGCAACTGCTCGACCAGGCGCTCGGTGGATGGCGCGGCGAGCCGTACCTCGAGCTCGCCGACAGCGATCGCGCGCAGGCCGACCGAGCCCGGCTGCACGGGTTGCGCCTGCGCGGCTACGACGAGCGTTTCGAGGCATTGATCGATCTCGGCCGCCATGTCGAGGTCGTCGCCGAACTCGAAGCGCTCACCGTGGCGCATCCGACGCGCGAACGGCCGCACGAACAGCTGATGCGAGCGCTGGTCGGCGCGGGCCGGTCCGTCGACGCGTTGCGCGTCTTCGACCGTTTCCGACGGACGCTCGCCGAAGAGCTCGGCGTCGACCCATCGCCTGAGCTGCGCGCGCGGCACGACGCGATCTTGAACGGCGACGCACCTGATGCGCGCGGCCCCTCGAGCGAGAGTGAGCCTGGTCGCGAACCGGCGATCGGCGCGCCCCTGCTGCCTCGCCAGTCGTCGCTGTTCGTCGGCCGCGAGCGCGAACTGGATGCGCTGCCCGAGATGTTGTTGCGGAATCGCCTCGTCACGTTGCTCGGCACCGGCGGTGTGGGCAAGACACGGCTCGCGATCGAGACCGGTCGGCGACTCTCGGATCAGTTCGTCGACGGTGTTTGGCTGTGCGAGCTCGCCGGTAGCTCCGACAGCAATGCACTCGAGGCAATAGCGACGCAACTCGGCATCGAGTCGCGCGCCGGGGTCAGCATCGAGCGTCGCATCGCCGAGGTACTGCGTCATCGGCGCGTGCTGCTGATACTCGACAACTGTGAGCATGTCCTCGACGCCTTGGCGCCGCTGGCCGAGCAAGTGGTGACGATGACCGATCACGTCCGCGTGTTGGCGACCAGTCGCGAACGCCTCGCCGTCGACGGCGAACAACTGTTTCCGATCGCGCCCCTGTCGACGACCGATGACGAAGAGGGCGCGTCGGAAGCGACGCGGTTGTTCATCGATCGGGCCAAGGCGATGCAACCTGGTTTCGTTGCCGAGGGTCGTGCACTCGACGCGGTGGTGCAACTGTGCCGGCGATTGGATGGCTTGCCGCTGGCGATCGAGTTGGCGGCGGCGCGTTTGCACACGATGGATGTCGGTGAGATCAGCGCCGAGATCGCGCGCGGCATCGGTATCTTGTCGGCGGGTCGCCGCAGCGCTCCCCGTCACCGCTCGTTGATGGCATCGATGCAATGGTCATTCGATCTTCTCGAGCGAGACGAGCAGGACGCACTTCGCCGCCTGTCGGTGTTTCGGGGCTCGTTCACGGTCGAGGGCGCCGCCGCGGTCGTCGACCGACCGGTGCCCGAAGCGCGTCGCCTGCTTGCCGCGTTGAGTGAACGGTCGTTGCTGCAGCGCAGCGCAGGCACGTACTCGATGCTCGAACCGGTGCGTCAGTTCGCCAATGAGCAGTCGTCGGACTGGCCGGGTCGCGTCGAGGCGGTCGAACGACATGCGCGGTTCCACCTTGATCTCGTCGAACGTCTTCGCGTCGAGCTGCGCCGGCCTGATCCCGCGGGGGTGATGCGTCAACTCGACGACGCCTTCGTCGACCTCCGCGCGGTTCGCGATCACTTGATCGCCGTCGCGGATGCCGACGGGCTGCTGCGACTGGTGCTCAACCTCAACGACTACGGCTTGTACCACATGCGCCGCGAGGTATTGACCTGGGGCGAGGATGCCGCGAGGGTTTCGACCGATCCGCAGGACGGCCGGGTCGCGGATGCGCTCGGGGTCGCCGCACTAGGGGCGTGGAATCGCGGCGACCGGCGACGGTTCGCGCAGTTGGCACGCGATGCGCACGACGCCAGCATCGAGAGGACCGGCGCCGTCTCCGCGCTCGTGGCGGTGAGTCTCGGCCTGGTCGGGCTGGCGGAGGGGAGCTTGGTCGAAGGAGCCGACTGGTACCGGCACGCGTTGACACTCATCGACCCGCACGACACGCTCTTTCGCAGTGAGGCCGAGTCAACGGCAGTGTTGTGTCTCGCGTACGGCAAAGATCCCCGCACGACGCAAGAAGCTGACCGGTTGCTCGAACAATTCGGCGGGCATCGTGAGGGAATCGCCGCCGCGTGGGCCTGGTATGCCGCCGGCGAGGCGTTGCTCGTGTTCGACCCTACGCTCGCCGAAGAGCGACTACGACGAGCGTTGGAACTCGCGCGCGCCGCTGAAGCGTGGTTCATCGCCGGTGTCGCCGGGGCTTCGCTGGCATCGCTCGATGTCCGCAAGGGTGAAGTCGAGCGGGCCATCGAGAACTACCGCTGGCTGCTGCCTCTGTGGACACGGGGCGAAGCATCGGTGTTGTGGACGGTGTTGCGCTCGAGCACGGACCTCTTGGCGCGCCTCGGCGATGATCGATCGGCGGCCGTGTTGTTGAGTGCGGTGCGCACAACCCCCGATGGACATGCGTTGTTCGGCGAGGATCTCGCCCGCCTCGAAACCTTGGCGAGCGAATTCCGCTTTCGGCTCGGTGAAATCGCCTTCGAGGCCGCCGCCGTCGACGCGCGCGGCCTCGACGCCGCCGATGCCGCGGAGCTCGCGCTCCGCAGCTTCGACGAGTTCTGACTCCGGTTACCAGCGCGGTTCGTCCGGACCGATCCCGAGCGCGACCTTCGCGACGAGTTCGTGCGTCAGCGCGTCGTTCGCCGGATGGAATCCACCGCAGCGAACGTCACGGTAGAGGCGCTCGAGTTCATTGCCGCGGAACATGCCCGCGCCGCCTGACACCTCGAGCGCGGTGTCGACGACGCGCTTGGCCGCCGTGACGGCTCGCCACTTCGACGACAGGATTCGCACTGCCCACCACTGGCCGAGATCGGCACCCGCGAGCCAGTCGCCGAGGAACTGTTGCGCGGTCGCGCTCGCCGCGTCGAGTTCGAGCACCATTTCGGCGATCTGGTGTTGGACCATCGGGTTGTACGCGTACGCCCCTCGAGGAATGGCAACCGATGTCTTGGTGCGAGTGCCCTCGACCGATAGCTCCAGCGCCCGATCGGCGATGCCGAGATAGACGTGCGAGATCAGCGCGAGCGCCCACACGTTCATCGCGATGAGGAAGAGGTCGGCGTCGCTGCCCGCGGGCACGACGCGGCCGATGCGGTCGGTGGGAACGAACACGTCATCGAGGATCGTGTCGTGGCTCTGCGATGGTCGCATGCCCAGGGTGTCCCACGTCTCGACGACCGTGACGCCCGAGGCGTTGCGGTCGACGAAGCCGTGGACGATCACGGGCTTGGTCGGGTCGGACATGTCGAGTGCGTGTACACCCAGGTATGACCACACCGGCCCGTTCGACCCGAACATCTTGCGTCCGGTGAAGCGATAGCCACCGTCGACGGGCACGGCGGTCGAGGTCGACATCACGACCGGCGCGTCATTGCCGCGTTCGGCGTGCCCGGCCGCGAACACTTTCCCCTCGACCGCGGCCTCGAGGATCCAGCGCAGGGATTGATCGCCGGCGCGTTCGAATTCGACCGCGATGCCGACCCAATAGTGGTGCATGCAAAGCGCGAGCGCGGTGGCCGGCGCAAAGCGGGCGATGCGGCGTTGCTCGGCGGCGAGATCGGCGAGGTCGTATCCACCGCCGCCGAAGTGCACGGGCACGGCGGCGGTCAGGTAGCCGGCGTCGCGCAGGGCGGCCAGGTCTTCGTAGAAGTAGGTGTTCGAGCGGTCGGCTTCGGCCGCCCTTGCGCGAAAGCCTTCGAGCACGGTGTCGGCCAGTGCAATGACAGGCCGGTTCTCGAGCATGGTCATGGGGGATTCCCTTCGATGTGATGCGGTGATGCGCCGCTATCATCCGAAGACCTCCTCACAGCGCACTCACAGCGACTCACACGCTGGTGTGTGCGGGATTCGCCGCCTCAGGCGCCGATCGAGCGTTTGGCCTCGCGGCACAGGGGTACACGAGGTGCGGTGTCGACACACTCCCCGGGATGGCAAGAGCGTCAATTGAGCAGCCGAGCGCTGCATCGCGTCGGCGACGGCGTGGCCCACTCGGGGGCCGGCACCGCTGCGGCGGTGTTGGCGGTGGGCTGGTTGGTCGTCGGTATCGCGGCCGGATTTCCCGATTGGTGGGGAATGGTCCTTTACAGCGCCACTGGTCTGACCACGTTCGTGATGGTGTTCGTGATCCAACACACGCAAGCGCGTCAGACGATAGCCATGCAGCGCAAGCTCGATGAAGTACTGCGCTCGTCGCGCCACGCCGACAATTCGGTCATCGCGATCGAGGAGGCACCCGACGCGGATCTCAAAGCACTCGCGGATGCGAGCATCAGCGACCGGGAAAACGCGAACGCCGCACGAGCGGGCTGAACGACGAGGTCGCGGTGCGAGCGGTTCAGGCGGGTTCGTTGGGCTCGATGGCGTCGTCGTCTTCGTCGAACAGCGACCCACCGGGAGCCAGGGGGTCGACGGGGCGGGCCGCTTCGGTGTCGGACCGTTCGTCGGTTTGATCGCTTTCGGTCTGATCGTCCTGATCGGTAGACGATTTGTGGGGCACCGGGATCGGCTGTCGGGGCGGGGATACCGCGCTGTCGGGGATCGGGGCACGGGGGTTGGCGGTAGTTGGCATACCCGCTCGTTACCCAGCCTGGCGAGGGTCAATCCAGAGGTTTGGGCAGCCGCCCGCGTGGGGTACGAGCGCGTCGGAGTAGGAGCGTGCTCGTGGAAACGTCACCTTCACGAATTGAGTACGAGGGCGAAGCCCCGCAGCTTTTCGAGCCGGTCGTAGCCGAGCGTCCACTGCGACGCCTCAGCAAGGCCGAGTCGTTGGCGTACGTGCGGACGATCCGTGCCCGCCTTCACCGCGCCGACGGCAGCGTCGGCGGGGCGGACCGGCTGGACGTCGAACACCACACGGTGCAGCGCCGCGTCGCCTAGATACTGGCGGGGGGCGGTGGTTCGCCGCCGAGTGTCTTCACGCGCTGGCGTTCCTCGCTGATCTTGAGGATGACCCGTTCGCCGATCTTGTCGGGCGGATAGGGGTGATCGACGTAGCGCATGCTCAGTTCGTCGATGTGTTGGCGAGCGACCGCGCCTTTGATGATGTCGACCACTCTGCCTCGCACCTCCGCGTAGCGATACGGATCGTTGCGGTCCCAGATCGTCACGCAGACGAGCGGGTTGCGTTCGACGTTGTGGAACTTGGCGCGATGCGTCTCGGTGTTGATCAACAGGTGTTCACCATCGCAGTCGACCCACATGACGTGGGTCATCGGCTGGCCGCTGGGCAGCATCGTGGTGAACGCGGCGAAATTGGGTTCTTGCGCCATGCTGCGCGCCGGTTCGTCGATCACATCGGCTCCGTTGTCGTTGTCCGGTTTCGTTGACGATGCCGGTGAACGGCGCGGTGAACGGCGCGATGGCGCTCTGCGCCATGACAACCATCGAGGCGGCCGAGCCGAGATGCCTGCACCGACTGTACTCAGATCGGTTCGCGCCACACGAGCGCGCTGCCGTCGAGCACGACCACACCCGCATCGTTCACGATCGTCGTGCGCAGGCGGCTGATCGGCTTGTCCGCCCGCACCTCGAGCACTTCGACCTCGGCCGTGATGGTCTCGCCCGGACGCACCGGATGGCGGAAGCTCCAATCGACGTGCAGGAAGACGCTGCCCGGGCCCGGAAGGTCTTCGGCGACAACTGCGTTGAGCAAGCCGCTCGTCACGCCACCCTGCACGATGATGCCGCCGAAGCGCGATTGCTCTGCCGCCCGTTGGTCGTAGTGCAGAGGATTGCGGTCACCGGTGATCTCGGTGAAGCGTTCGATGTCGCGGCTCTCGACGGTCCTGCTGCGGCTGGCCTTGTCGCCGACATTCATGTCGTTCTCCTTTGTTCACGCCGACGCGAGGGAGCGGACGCGCGCCGCATCGAGAGGTTGACCGGCAGTCTCGAACAACGAACCCGCGTCGTGACGAAGCGAGGCCGCGGCTGCAGGATCGCCTTCGGCGGCCGCGACATAGGCGCGTGCTTCGAGCACGGCTGCCTGCCACGATGTGCCTTCCCAGTAGGTCACGGAATGTTCCGCGGACGACAGGTGGCGCCGAGCGTGCTCTATGTCGCCCACTCGCGCACATGCGATCGCCGACGGCACGGCCAGCATCACGTGGCAGAAGAGGCACGCATCGCCGGTGCCGAGCGTGGACTCGGCGCGATCGACCATCGCGCGAGCACGCGCGGCATCGGGAGCGGCGAGGATCAGCGTGCCGAAGATTCGTTGCAACAAGTGACTCGCGATCATCGACCACCGCGCGAGCGGAAGCGCCCGCTGTAACAGTCGCGTGGATTCTTCGCGGTCGCCCTGAGCGAGCCGCACTTCCGCGAGACGTTGCAGTGAGTGTGCTTCGCCCGCAGCCGCGCCGATGTCGTGGTGGAGGTCCACCGCCTCTTGCAGTTCCCGCTCCGCGACTTCGAGATCTCCTGCCAACAACGCCGCTTCGCCGGCGAGCGCACAGGCAAAGGCCACCGCGCGCAACGCACCCGCCCGGTGTGCGGTGTGGCGCAACCCGCGGGCGAGCTCGATGACGTCTGCATAGGGCGTCGGCCCGTAGAGCAGGTACTCGGCGGGGCAGAGGTAGCCGTCGAAGATTGCGAGCGCCACGTCGGGGCTCTGACGCGTGCGTTGCAGCTCGACGCGCATGCGGTCGAACCACTCACCGCGTGCGTGGGCGAGCAATCCTTGCAACGCGACGAGCTCGAGCACCTGCCAGTTCTTGTCGCCGGCAAGGACCTTGCGCTGTGCCTCTTCACTCACTGACCATGCGGTATCGAAATCGTTGGTGAAGAACGCGAGGTGCCCCCGCGCGAGGAGGATCTCCGCATCGGCCGGCCCACCGTCGAGCTCGATCCCGTCGAGTGCGGCGATCGCCGTATCGAGATCTCCGACCGTGGTGCTCGCACGGGCGAGGCGCGCTCGTAACAGCGGACGGTCGGCCTCGTCGGCGTGTTCGAGCGCGTGCCGGAACGCGAGTGGCGCGTTCGGGTCGCCCAGCGCGAAGAGCAGGTCGGCCCGCCGTGCCAACGCGCGGGCGCGCACGTCGCCGTCGGCATGACCGTGTATCTGCTCGATCAGGTTCAGCGCGTCGCGGAACGCGCCGACGGCTGCTTCACGTTCTGCGGCACGCAGCAGGAAAGGGGCCGCCGCGCGCGGGTCACCGGCCTCGACGAGGTGGTGCCCGATGCGCACCGGCGGTGCACCCTCGTGCTCGAGACGTGTCGCGGCCTCGCGATGGATGCGGCGCAGGCGGTGCGGAGCGATATCCGCGAGCAGTGCCTCGCGAACCAGTCCGTGACGGAACCGGTAGTGCGAGCCCGTGTGTTCGAGGATGCGCGCATCGATCGCCCGGTCGAGGTGCTCGAATGCTTCGTCGTCGGGCAGGTCGGCGACCGCCACGAACTCGTCGGTGTCGAATGTCGCGCCGAGCACCGCCACCCGTTGTAGGACGTCGCGGGTGGCCGATTCGACCGAAGCGAGGATCACGGCTTCGATCGACGAGCCCCACTTCGGAGCGTCGTCATCGCGGCGAGCGAGCTCGACGAGTGCGAAGGGAATGCCCGCGCCGAGGCCCACGACGCGGGCAACCGCGTCGTCGTCGAGATCGGGCGACGTTGCTCGAACGAGCGCAGTCGCGTCGGCGTCATCGAGCGCGCCGAGATGCACCGTGATCGCGCCGGCCCGGCTGATCAGGCTGTGGCGCAACTGTTCGAACGCCAAACCCTCGGCACCGGTGCGAAAGGCGATGACGACCACCAGGCGCTCGCTGACCGCGCAGCGCGCGATGTAGTGCAACAACCGCAACGTTGCCTCGTCGGCTTCGTGGAGATCGTCGAGCACGAGAATTGCCCCGCGATCGGCCGACGCGAGCCGCAACAACTCCGCGATCGCCACGAAAAGGCGCTGATGCCCGCCGTCGCCCGTCCACGTCAGTTCGGTGCCGGCCAGCGCGCGGTCGATCTCGAAGCGGTAGATGTCGTCGAGACCGTCGAGCAGCGTCGGTTGGCGCCGGCACAAATCGGCGAGCGCCTCGAGCACCGGCGCATATGCCCAATTGCCTTCGATCGCGGCAGCTGTTCCCGAACCAGTACGAAAACCGAGTGAAGCGGCGTGGTCGCGCACCCACGACAGAAGCGTGGTCTTGCCGATACCGGGCTCGCCGTCACACAGCACCGTCTGCCCGCGTCCCTGCGACGCTGCAGCGAGCGCGTCCTCGAGCGCGCCGCATTCGCGCCTGCGGCCCGGTACCGGACGTCCGCTGTCGGGCGCGGCCGTTTGCGTGGTGGCGTGGACTCGCGTGAGGACCTGATCTCGCAGTGCGCGTGCAGCCGCACCTGGCCCGACACCGAGTTCGCTCGCCAACGCTTTGTCGAGCCGCTCGAATTGTCGTAGCGCGCCGTGCACGTCGCCGGCGGTCGCCAGTGAGGTCATGAGCTGCACATGCGCTTCTTCGTCGGTCGGGTCGAGCGCGACGAGGCCTTCCCAACGACCGAGGTGGCGCAGCAGGTCGGCTTGGCGCGACCGCAAGTGTTGGCGGCGCGCGTCGAGCCACTCTTCGTAGATGTCGGCGGGTAGGAGGTCGCCGGTGTAACGCTCGACGACACTGGCCAGCGCCTGTTGATCACCCGAGCGCAGCGCGGTCTCTGCCGCGTGTTCGAACGACGCGACATCGATTCGTACGTCTGCGTGTGGCAGCAATGCGACGGTCTCGCCGCGCAGGACGACCGTGTTCGTGGCGCCCAGCGCGCGGCGGGCGAAGTGAGCGGCTTTGTGCAACTTTGGTGCGGCTTCGTCGACGGATTGCTCGGGCCACAGGGCATCGATGACTTGCTCACGGTGCAGACGCCGCGAAGGCGCGAGCGCGAGCAGCTTGACGAGGGACGCCGCGTGGCGCCTCGACCACGCGTCGTCGGGCACGGCTTTGTCGTCGCGGACGACGGCAAAGCCGCCGAGCAGCGTGATGTCGTACTTCGACTCACCGGGAGCACCGCGCGGTGCTTGATCGCTCTTGCTCATCGCTGTTCCACCGCTGCGAATGCTAGCGATGATGCGTCGAGCTCTGAGAGGAACGTGACCTCGTCGGCCTGAGCGGCGGCGAGTGATCGCAGTAGAACCGGAATCGTGTCGAGGTCCCAGGCGTATGACGCGATGGCGTCGGTCGCCGAGAACAGATGGTGAGAGAGACGATTTCGGATGAGGCGGTAGTTCTCGAGCGACCGGGCCAGCGTCCGCGGGCTCGACTCGGCCGCCCCGAGCCCGTCGATGATTGCTCGCGCCAACAATTCGGCGTCGCGCAGCGCATCCGAGATCCCGCGTGCGCTCAGCGGATCGCGGTGATACGCGGCGTCGCCGACGAGCGCCCACCCATTGCCCCACGGCCGCTTTTGGTAACCGGGGATCCCGGGGTAGCTGCGCAGTCGGGACGCGATGACGCCCCTGCGCACGCGCTCCGCGAGTTCGTCGGAGATTTTCGGCAGCAGCGCCGCGAACGCCGAGTGGATGTCGGCCGATTGCCCCTGGCGAAATTGCTCGTTCGGCATGCCGACGAACACGCACGACACCTCGCCGTTGGTGGGAATGACCCCACCGGCGACGCCAGGGTTGTAGAACCACTCGTAGCCACGATTGTCGAGCCCGCCGACGTAGGCATAGATCACGGCTCCCGCATGAATGCCCGCGCGCTCGACGGGTGCATCGACCCACTCGCTGAATCGCGACCCGAGGCCGTCTGCGCCGATCGAGATCGCGGCCGGAAAAGTGATGACGGTGCCACTGGCAGTGCGGCCGACGACACCGGACACGGCGCCGGTGCGATCGCGCTCGACGCCGGTGACGGTCGTGCCGAAGTGCACCGTCGCGCCGGCCTCTTGCGCGGCTTCGATCAACACACGGTCGAGCACCGTGCGCCGGGGCGCATAGAGCGCCTCGGCACCGGGGATCGGGCGGATCGTCACCACTGTTTCGTCGGCGCCGTAACGAAACACGGTCCGCGTCACGGGCGGCACGTCGGTTTGGCGGATGGCGTCGAGAAGACCCCAGCGGTGCAACTGCAACACCGCGGTGCGCATGAGCGCGTGCGTCGAGAGCGTGTCCGCGCCCAGTTGGCTGCGGTCGAGCACGGTGACGCGCAGCCCGGCGCGGGCGAGCAACAATGCGGTGGCGGCGCCGGCGCAGCGGGCGCCGACAATCACGACATCGGGCTTGGTCTCTCGGGCAGTGGACATGTTCGACGCCTTTCGGGGCGCTCGCCGCGAGGCGAAGCGATGGCACCAGTAGACGGGGGCGGGCTTCCTCGGACCTTCCCTCCACGATTCCTGTCGAGCCGGGACCGGGAAGGTCGCGGGATCGGGTCACCTCGATGATCGGCCCATGACCCTCACTACTTGCTCTCCGCTTCTCTCCCGCGACCCATCGGCGACAACGCGCCCCGCATCGTCGCGACCGGGGGTGGGCATCGAGGCCCATGGCCTGGTGCTCTCGGCGGGCAGCCGCCGACTGCTCGACGACGTCTCGCTCGCGATCGGCGCGGGCGAGCTCGTTGCCGTGATCGGCGCGAGTGGCGCGGGGAAGACCACGCTGCTCGAGGCCCTCGCCGGCCTTCGTTCGCCCCAACATGGTTCCGTTCGCTTCACCGATGGACGAACGGACGCCTCGACGAACGCGAGGCGATCCGCGGCGGTTGGCTACGTCCCGCAAGACGACATCATCCACAAAGAGCTCGAGCTCGACCGCACGCTTTTGCATGCCGCGTTGCTTCGTCTTCCGGCCGCCACGACACGCGACGAAGCGGCCCGCGATGTCGAGCGGGTGCTCGAAATCCTCGACCTGCGCGCGGTTGCCGGCGTACGCGTGGGCGCGCTGAGTGGAGGGCAACGCAAGCGAGCGTCGATCGCCGTCGAGCTACTGGCCCGGCCAGCGGTGTGCTTTCTCGACGAGCCGACCTCGGGGCTCGATCCGGCAACCGGACACGCGCTGACGTGTGTCCTACGAAGTCTCGCGGACGCGGGCCGCACGGTGATCTTCACCACCCACTCGACCGACGATCTCGCACGCTGCGACCGAGTGTTGATCATGGGCAGGGGAGGACGCTTGTTGTTCTCCGGCACCGTGGTCGCGGCGTTGGAGCACTTCGCCGTGTCGAGTGTTGCCGAGATCTACGAAGCGATCGATCGGCCGGGTGCGACACCAGTGGTCGAGGATCGTGTCGTCGCCGGTGACCGCACGCCGCACGCGGCGCTCGCTCTGCCGCACGCCTCGAGCGCAGCGTCGTCCCTGCGGCAATGGCGAGTGTTGACGGTGCGGGCCGCCCACACGCTTGTGCGCAACCGGCTGACGCTGGTGATCCTCCTCGGTTCACCGGCACTCGTCACGGCGATGTTTGCGCTGCTGTTTCGTGCCGGGGCATTTGATCCGACCGATGGCGACGCGACAGCTGAGGTGATGGTGACGTTTTGGATCGCGTTTGCCGCGTTCTTCTTCGGATTGACCTACGGCTTGTTACAGGTGTGCACGGAAATACCCATCCTGCGCCGCGAGCGTCAGGCCGGCCTTTCGATCTGGGCGTACGTTCTCTCGAAGATCGCACTGCTCGTGCCGTTTCTCATCGTGGTCGACATCGTCATGCTGGCGGTGCTGCGATTGCTCGATCGGTTGCCGGCCGCGCCGAGCGATGTCTACTGGTCGCTCGCGGTGACGTTCTTCCTCGACGCGCTCGCCGCGTTGTGCCTCGGGCTGGTCGCGTCGGCCGCGGTCGACTCGACTGCGCAGGCGGCGCTGGCGCTGCCGATGCTGTGCTTCCCGGCGGTGCTCTTCGCCGGAGCGATGGTGCCGCTGCCGGTGATGGCCGGCGGTGGCCGCGCCATTGCGACATTCATGGCCGACCGATGGGCATTCGAAGCGTTCGCCCGTGACCTCGGTGTCCGAGGCCGCACGGCATCGACCGAGACGACTGCCCTGGGTGTGCATCCGGCGAGTTACTACTGGTTGGTGCTCGCGGGTTTCATCGTTGTTCTGTTGGCCGCGGCGCGCGTTGTCGTGGCGCTGCGGGCGCGACCCTCGGCGCGTTGATCGTCGGATGAGGTCAGTCCGCGTGTTCCTCGAGGAACCGTTCGACTTCGACGAGGAACCGGGTCCACGCGGGCTCGTGTTCGAGCAACAGATGGTTCTTGCTGTCGAGGGTCACGAACCGGCTGTTGGGAATGAGTGCCGCGAGCTGACGGCCTTGGTCGATCGGGGGCACCATGTCGCCGCGCGCGTGAAGGATCAGCGTGGGCGCGGTGACGAGTGGTGCCTCGACGGTGACATCGAGCGCCCCGAACGCGCGCAAGAATTTGGCGGCGTTGTCGGGCGACGTCGTGCGCCTCAGCAATTCGTTGAACGCCCGCCATTGCTCGGCGGTGCCGTCGGGCATGAAGCGGGCCGTGAAGACCTGCCGGAACGACGGGTCTTCGGTACCCCAACCGAGCTCGGCCAACTGCAGGAGCAGCGCGGCGCTGCGCTTTTCGTCCTCGGTGCGACCGCGCTTCATCCGGCCGAACACATAGCCGCCGTACAACACGAGGCAGCTCACGCGTTCGGGATGGCGTGCCGCAAACGCGACCGCCACTGCCGCGCCCTGAGAAATCCCGAGCAAAGGGAAGCGATCGAGCCCGGCCGCATCGACCACCGTCTCGAGATCCTCGACCCAGTAGTCGAGGCCGAACGACTCCGTGTCCCAATCGGACAAACCGCAGCCCCGCTCGTCATAACGAACGAATCGGTGGGTGCTGGCGAAGGCGCGCAGCCAATGGCGCCACACGATGCTGTCCCAGTCGTAGTCGAGATGGGTCAGCCAGTTGGCCGCTTTGACGAGGGGAGGGCCGGTGCCGACCTCGGCGTACGCGAGCCGCGTCTTGTCGGCGGTGTAGCAGAAACGGATCTGTTGCGTGTCGTCGAAGGACCGCGGTGGACGCGCTGCGGGTTCGGGGGCCGGCGAGGTGAGTGTGCGCCGTAACATCTCGACCTCGGGAGACGGCGACGAGGCCAATTCGTCGCGCAGCACCGACTCGAGCAACTCGTACTGGCGGATCGCGGCGGCGTGATCACTGGCCGCGACGAAGCTTCGCATCTTCGCGAGATGCGCCCGTTCGTCGGTCGGCTCGATCGCGAGCACGTCATCCCAGCGTTGGAGCCTTCGTAGTGCGTCGGCACAGAGCCGCCGCAGTTGTCGCCGTGGTTCGTCGAGCCAGCTGTCATAGGGGTCGGCCGGCAGCAGTTCCGTGTGGCCGAACTCGTCGATGGCCTGTGCGAGAAGCGCGACGTCATCGGTGCGCAGCGCGCTCGACACCCGCCGCTCGAACTCGAGTGCGTCGACGACGACTGGCGCATCTGGCAGCAGCACGACGCTGTCGCCCCGCAATACGATCGCCGTCGCGCCGCCGAGCGCCCGCCGAGCGAAATGGGCGGCCTTGTGCAGCTTCGGTGTCGCATCGTCGACGCTGTCCTCCGGCCAAAGTGCATCGATGACCTGTTCACGATGCATACGACGAGCGGGGGCGAGCGCGAGCAGCTTGACGAGCGATGCCGCGTTGCGGCGCGTCCAGCCCGCCTCGTCGACACAGGTGCCGTCGATGATCACTGCGAATCCGCCGAGCAGGCGAATATGGATTGTGGCGTCGCTCATCCGCGGTTCCCGTCTGCGGCCGCCCTAACCGTAGCGGGCCGTCGCCGATGCGGTGGGCGGCGCCATGGTCACGACGCGATGCCGAGCCGCGCCGGCGGGTGGGCGAGGCGCTCGCCGGAGACCAGGTGGGCGGCAATCTCGGCCGCGTCGAAGCGCACGCCGTCGATGAAGGTCGAACGGCGACGCGATTGGAACCGCATTCCCATCGTGTAACAGCCGGGCAGCATGGTGACGCCACGGTGATGGCGAATTTCGCCGCGGTGGTCGAACACCGGCAGATGGAGCCATGGATACGACCGCCGGTATCCGGTGGCCCACACAACGGTGCGGATGCCGCGCGGGCCGACGTCGACAAAACGTTCGGTGGGGCGGGCGGTCACCGGTTCGATGACGTCGCGGTCGAAGTCGAAGACCAACTCCTGCTGCGCAACGTAGGTGTCGATCCGCTCGAGCAAGCGTCGCATGCGGGCATCGGCACCGGCCAGCGTCGCGTCCAAGTCGGCACCGAAGAAGAACCGCTCGTTCGAAATCGATTCGAGCCGACCGACCAACCGCGCGCCGCCGTCCTGGAGTGTGCCCAGATCGAGCGCCTGGGCGCCGACCCTGCCCGACAGTTGCAGCGAAGGCTCGCTGGCGCGCGGGTCTGCCGCGTCGCCGAGGCCCCGGTCGAGGTCGCCGGTCCGCTCGAGCCAGCGAAGGATGTCGGCACCGCGGTAGCGGCGGGGCACCCGGGTGTGGTTGCCGACGGCGATGATCACCTCGCGGCCGGCTCGCAGGAGTTCGTCGGCGATCTGCACGCCCGACGCCGATGCGCCGACGACGAGCACTGCGCCATCCGGTACTTGCGCGGGGTTGCGATACCGGTTCGCAGGGAGCTGCAGCACATGGTGGGGCAGCGCGGATGCGATGTGGGGCACGCGCGGCTGATCGCACCAACCAGTGGCGATCACGATGTTGTCGCTGCGCAGCGTGCCGCGGTCGGTCACGACGCGGTATCGGGCATCGGGCCGAGTGACCGATTCGACCGCAGTTCGCGTTTCGACCGGCAGGCCGAAATCGGTGGCGTAGCGTTCGAAGCCGTCGGCGAGTTGCGACGCGGGCATGAACCCGTCTGGATCATTTCCTTCGTAGGACCGGCCGGGCAGCCGGCTCATCCAATTCGGCGTGAGTGTGCGCAGCGAGTCCCATCGCTCACTGCGCCACCGCTCGGCGATATCGCCGCGATCGACTACGACGTGGTCGTGGCCCTCGGCTTGGAGATGCCACGACAATGCGAGCCCGGCTTGTCCGGCGCCGATGACGATCGTTCGAGTGGTACGCATGGTGCTGCTCCTTGTCTGCGGGTGTTGTTGGACGCGCGCGTGCCGGCCGCGTATCACGCGGCCGGCGATGCGGGCGCGGGTCGGTCAGGCGGTGGTCACGTCGATCGTGACGGGAACCTGGTTGGTGATGACGTCGAACACGGCCGAGCGCGCTTGTGACTGGGCGACGAGCTCGCGAATCTTGTCGGGGCTCGCGTCCGCGTCGATGCGGAAGCTGACGCGAATTTGCTGGTATCCGTTGCGTACCTCGCGCGACAGGCCGAGGATGCCCTGCAGGTCGATGTCGCCTTCGACGGTCGACTCGACCGAGTGCAAGGTCACGCCGCGCGCCGCCGCGATGTTGGCGAGCCCGGCGGTGAGGCAGCCAGCCAGGCCGACGAGCATGAACTCGACGGGTGTCGGGCCGTTGTCCTTGCCGGTGAGCACGACGGGATGGTCGGCGTCGAACTCGAAGGTGCTGGCGTGCGCCATCTCCTGGCCGGCGCCATAGAAGCTGCTCATCGAGGTGCGGGTGTGGGTGCCGCTCATCCAGGTGTTCGTGGCGCGGAACTGGAAGCGGGCGAGCTCACGTTGCTCGCTCACTGCGTTGATCGTCGCGAAGAGCGTTGCCGTATCGACACCGTTACGGACAGGGGATTCGATTGTGCTCATGGTGGTACTTGT
Organism: Acidimicrobiales bacterium; assembly: GCA_039934635.1. GTDB lineage: Bacteria > Actinomycetota > Acidimicrobiia > Acidimicrobiales > WLNW01 > DATLFA01. Next base: position 5,430 of record JBDTLT010000033.1, on the reverse strand, counting down.
CCTTGGTTCAGGCCGTTCGGCCGGTGGGTGGACCGGCTCGAGCCGGTACGAGCACGGTATGAACGAGGGTTTCCCACAACCTTCTCGCGAACCTTCCCCCGGGTTCGGATGAGGAAGACTGCCGACTTGTGAATCTCGAGGACTATGCGCTCATCGGCGACACTCAGACGGCTGCACTCGTATCGACCGAGGGCTCGATCGATTGGTTGTGCCTTCCCCGCTTCGATTCGGGTGCATGCTTCGCGGCATTGCTCGGCGACCGCACGCACGGGTCATGGCAGATCGCGCCCGCCGGAGCGAATCGCAAGATGACGTCGCGGTCGTACCGCCCCAACACGCTCGTGCTCGAAACGACGTTCACGACGCCGGACGGCACGGTGCGGGTGATCGACTGCATGCCCGTTCGGGGCGAAGCCCCCGACGTCGTTCGCATCGTCGAAGGCGTGTCCGGTCGCGTCGAGATGCGTATGGATCTGTTGATCCGTTTCGACTACGGCCGCTCGGTGCCATGGGTGCGCCAGACCGACGATGCGCTGCTGGCGATTGCCGGACCCGATGCCCTCTACTTGCGCACCCCGGTGCCAACACGGGGCGAAGGGCTCTCGACTGTCGCGGAGTTTGCCGTCAGTGCAGGCGACCGCGTGCCGTTCGTGCTCACGTGGCACCCGTCGCACCAGGCGCCGCCCGAACCGATCAATGCCGAGCACGCGCTCTCGGACACCGACGCATGGTGGACTTCGTGGACGACCAACTGCACCGTCGACGTCCCGCAACGCGATCTTGTCGTGCGTTCGCTGATCACTCTCAAAGCGCTGACCTATGCGCCGACCGGTGGGCTAGTGGCCGCGCCGACCACGTCTCTGCCCGAGGACATCGGCGGCGTGCGCAATTGGGACTATCGGTACTGCTGGTTGCGCGACGCGACGTTCAGCCTGTACTCGTTGATGATCGCCGGCTACGAAGCCGAGGCGATCGCGTGGCGCGACTGGCTGCTGCGCGCGGTCGCCGGCAGCCCCGACCAGATGCAGACGATGTATGGCGTGGCCGGTGAACGACGCCTCTATGAGCACGCGCTCGACTGGTTGCCCGGTTACGAGGGCTCCACGCCGGTGCGCATCGGCAACGCCGCCAGCGACCAGTTCCAACTCGACGTGTACGGCGAGGTCATGGACTGCCTCCATCAAGCCCGCCGCTGCGGTATCGACGACAACCCGTCGGCTTGGGCATTGCAGCAATCGTTGATGGAGTTCCTCGAAGGACATTGGCGCGATGCCGACGAGGGCATTTGGGAGGTGCGCGGCCCGCGCCGGCACTTCACGCATTCGAAGGTGATGGCGTGGGTGGCCGCCGACCGAGCCGTCAAAGCCGTCGAACAGTTCGGCCTCGACGGCCCGCTCGATCAGTGGCGCCGCCTTCGGGCGAACATCCACGCGGAGGTGTGCGAGCACGGCTACGACACGGCGAGTCGGACGTTCGTGCAGTCGTTCGGTCGCAGTGAACTCGACGCGAGTTTGTTGATGATCCCGCTCGTGGGTTTCCTCCCGGCTTCGGATGAACGCGTGATCGGCACGGTGGCGGCTATCGAACGCGAGCTCGACGTCGGCGGATTCGTGCTGCGGTACAGCGGCAGGAGCCTGGGTGAAGTCGACGGTCTGCCCGGAGACGAAGGAGCGTTTCTACCGTGCACGTTCTGGCTCGCGGACAACTACGTGTTGCAGGGTCGCCTGGACGAAGCCCGGGCGTTGTTCGATCGTCTTGCCGGCTTGGCCAACGACGTCGGTCTGCTCGCCGAAGAATACGACCCGGTGCGCAAACGGCTCGTGGGCAACTTCCCTCAGGCATTCACGCATGTGGCGCTGATCAATACCGCGCACAATCTCGGCTCCGCGGACGGGCCGGCGCGGACTCGTAGCGAACAGAACTGACGTGCTCCTCGGCGAGCGCGAAGACCCCCGAACCTATGTTCAGCGACGGCTCGCACTGAGGATCACGCACTCGTACGATCCGGTCGGCACATGCACCTCGACGCGCTCACCGACGTGTTTGGTGAGCAGTGCGCGAGCGAGTGGTGAGTCGGCGGAGATGCGCTGATCGTCGAAGGCAGCCTCGGCGGCATCTACCACGATGTAGGTCTCTTCTACGCCGTCGTCGAGTCGGATCGTGACCGTATCGCCGAGTTCGACGACTTGGGGATCGTCGGGTGCATCTTCGACCGCGCCGGCGGATTGCGACAGTGAACGAAGCCGGTCGAGCTCGGCCGCTGCTCGCTGGTAGCTCTCGACTATCTCGGTGGTTCGATCAGGGTCGTCGACCGCGTCGCGAAGTTCTGCGACGGCGATTTCGAGCTCTTGAATGCGCTCGTCGAGCAGCCGCCGTCCGCCCTCGGTGAGGTAGGCGCGGTCAGATGGTTGTTCGCTGGTCATCGCGGTCATCCTTTCACGGACGGTGCGGCGATGGCCGACTGGAAGTTATCGGCAAATCGCAACAGCTCGACCGGTATGGGGAAGATGAGTGTCGAGTTTCGTTCGGACGCGACCTCGACCATTGTCGACAGCATGCGCAGTTGCATCGCGCCTGGGCTGGCGGACAGCTCGTCGGCGGCTCGACGCAATGACGCCGAAGCCTCTTCTTCGCCCATCGCGTGGATCACTTTGGCTCGCCGATCGCGTTCGGCTTCGGCCTGCCGGCCCATTGCGCGGCGCATGCCTTCGGGTAATTCGACATCTTTCACTTCGACCATGGTGACCTTGATGCCCCACGGGTTGGTGAGGTCGTCAATGATCTGTTGGAGCTGCTGGTTGATCGAGTCACGCTTGCCGAGCAGGTCGTCGAGCTCCACTTGGCCGAGGATGCTGCGCAGCGTCGTTTGCGCGACTTGCGAGGTCGCGTACTTGTAGTTCTGGATAGCAACGACAGCACGAACGGGGTCGACGACGTTGAAGTATGTCACCGCATTCACGCGCAGCGTGACGTTGTCCTTGGTGATCACGTCTTGGGGAGGAATGTCGGATGTGACGGTCTGCAGGTTGACTTTCACCATCCGATCGATGAGCGGCACGATGAAGAACAACCCGGGGCCTTTCGCTCCGACGACACGACCGAGGCGGAAGATGACGCCACGCTCGTATTCGGCAACGATGCGTATCGCGGTGATGAGGACGATCAGGAATAGAACAATCACGGCGACGAGGCCGATGAGTAGTGCAGTCATTGAATTTCCTTGTTCTGGTTGTGGGTGACTTGTTCGGTCGGGGAAGTATCGAGCCGATCGACGATGAGCTCGAGATCCTCGACGGTGCGAACGCGCGCGATGTCGCCGTCGACGAGTGATCCTCCGGGCAGCCTCGCTCGCCACCAGCTGCCCTCGACGAAGGCCTGTGGACGGCCGGCGGCGACGCGAATCGTCACGGTTTGCCCGATCAGCGCGCCCACGCCGGTGAGGGTCGATGGCGCGGCCCGCGACCGCAGCGCCAGTCGTCCCGCCAGCGCGCACAGCGCCGCAGTTGCGATGGCGACGGGGAGTACTGCAGCGAGACTCACCTCGATGCCAGGGGCATCGTCAACGAAGTACACGCCGCCGAGCGCGAACATGACGGCGCCACCCGCGGCGGCAATGCCCAACCCCGGTGAGACGACCTCGGCGACGAAGAGCATGACGCCGAGCACGACGAAGACGATGCCCACTGCATTGATCGGCAGCACCGCAAGACCGACCATCGCCAGAACGAATCCAGTTGCGGCGATGATGCCGCCGGCACCGAGCCCAGGTGTCGCCAACTCGTAGATGAGCCCGAGCGTTGCGATCGACAGCAGCAAGAACGCCAGATTTGGGTCGGCGAGGAACTGCTGGACGCGCCGGAACAGGCCCATGTCGAAGGAGTCGATTCCGGCGCCCGCAGTATGTAGCACGGTCGCAGTCGACTCGGGACCGACGTGCACCGTGCGACCGTCGACTGCAGCGAGGAGTTCGTCGACGGAGCCCGCGAGAACGTCGACGGCACCTATGCGTACTGCTTCGTCGGCGGAGATGGATCGCGCCGAGCGAACAGCCTCGATCGCAAACTCGACATTGCGCCCCCGCAGCCGGGCCAGAGACTCGGAATATGCCGCGGCGTCGTTGGTGGCTTTGGCCTCGAGATCGTCGCCACCGCCGCTGATCGGGGTGGCCGCGCCGATGGCCGTACCAGGGGCCATGGCCGAAAAATGCGCGGCGAACGTGATGATGGCGCCGGCCGAGGCTGCCCGCGCTCCGGCGGGGGATACGTACACGCCTATCGGCACTCGTGCCCGCAGGATGTCTTTGATGATGTCGCGCATCGACGAATCGAGACCGCCGGGCGTATCGAGCTCGAGGACCAGCGCCTCGTAGCCACCGCGTTCGGCCTGCGAAATTGCGTCGCTCACATGGGCCGCCATCACCGGTGTGATCGCGCCGTCGACTTCGGCGGTGAGCACTCGGGGACCCGTTTGTGCCGCCGCCGATCCGACGGACAGCACTATCGCGAACAACAACGATCCGACGCCCACGATCGACAGCCACGGAGGTTTCGCCGCTGCACGCGGCGAACGGACATGGGCAGGACAACGGAGAGGTTGATCGGTCACGCGTCAGGTCGCTTCTCGCCCCGGCCGCGACCAGGACGCTCGTGCCGACCAGGCTTCCCGGCGCTCCGGTCGTCACCTTACTGCGTTGGCGACCGAAGGCGTTCTCAATTCCCTTCATAGTGACCAAGCTGTGTGACGACCGCGTTGATGGCGTCGAAACACGAGGTTGTTGACCACGCCGAGCGGCACAGGTTGCGTGGCGCGCCACGACCCGGCCGCCAGCCCGAAACCGAGCGCGGCCCAAATCCAGTTCGCCCGACGCACTCGATCGAGCGCGCCGTCTCGATGCGCGAAACCACCGACGAAGAACAGCCCGTACAACACGACATCACCACCCGCCAGCAGAGGGCGCGCAGAATCGGCGACGACACTGACGGACTGCGATCCACTGCGTCGAGTAGAAACACCGTGGCAACCAGCGTGACCATGAGCACGATCGGCTGACGTCGGTACGCGATCAGCAACAATGGACTCAACGCGAATATCCACAGCATTGCCCGCAGGTACCACAGATGCGAAGACAACCATCCTGCTTCCCACTCGCTGCCACGCGGGTCGGTGAAGGGCATGATCCAGGTGAATACGCGCGCGGCATGCAACTGCGAATCCGTTAAGAGAGCTGCCGCGGCCATGACGATCCACGCGGTGGCAGCGAACAACCAAAATGGTAGCAACAGCCGACGGATGCGGTCGCCTACGACAACGCTGATCGAACGTCGACTTGCAGACTGCGCGAGCAAGCTGCCCGTCACGAAGAACATGACGGGTATCGCGGCGACGATGTAGGTCAACGCGGCGACGATGTAGGTCAACGCGGCGACGCCG
>JBDTLT010000032.1:0-36213 GCA_039934635.1 Acidimicrobiales bacterium | reverse complement strand
GTGCTGCGCCAGCCCTACCGCGTCTTCGTCTCAGCGTGAGGCGGGATTCGCCGCGCGGAAGGCCTCGGCCATCGCCGTCAAGAAGTCGCTGGCGGCCGATGCGCCGTCGGGAATGTTGGGGTTCAAGCGGAAGTCGGTGACGCCCGCGGCGACGAGATCGGGCACGGGTTCCATCGTGCGGGCGAGGTCGACGGTGCCATCTGGATCTTCGATGATCGGAATCACGCCGACGATGTCGAGCGTCGACGGATCGCGGCCCAATTCGGCCAAGCCCTCACGCATTTGCGCGATGCCCGTCTTGACGTCGACGCGGGCGGGCCCCCACGGGATCCATCCACTGCCGAAGCGGGCGACGCGCCTAATCACGTTCTTGTTCACCGTGCCGCTGACCCAGATCGGCACGCCACCCGGCTGCACGGGCTTGGGCATCATGTGGATCTTTTCAAAGCGCAACTGCGGCGAGTCGTACGCCGCGCGCGGCTCGCGCCATAACGTCTGACAGACCTCGAGTGTGTGATCGAGCAGTCGGCCACGCCCCTCGAACTCGAGACCGGCGGCTTCGTACTCTTCACGCTGCCAACCGACACCGACGCCGAGATCGACGCGCCCGTTCGACAACACGTCGAGCGTCGACAACGTCTTTGCCAACACGACCGGTCGGCGCAACGCGGCAATGAGGATGTTGGTGCCGAGCCGCACGCGTGTCGTGAGACCCGCCAGGACGGCGAGCACCGTCAGCGGCTCGAGCCAATAACCATCGGGTCCCGTGGGTTGCTGCCCGCCCGCGGCGCCGCCGACCTCGGGCCGCGCGTATTCCTCGAGGCGCTCGCCGAACACCACATGGTCGGGCACGACGAGGCGGTCGAAGCCGGCCGCCTCCGCCGCGCGCGCTCGATCGAACACGTGCTGCCAGCCGCCGGGATCTTGCGCGCTGAAGATCGTGAGATAGAGCGAGAGTTGCGGGGGCCGGGGCGCGGCCTGATCGTCGGTCATGGAGTCGAACCTACTAGCGGTCGCTGACCGCGGGGACGTCCCCGCAGGGACGCTTTTGCGCGCGCTTGCGCGCACGGCCTTACGCCAGGAACGAAGACTCCCAAAAAGACCAACGCCGGCGTCCCCGCGGGGACGCCGGCGTTGCAGCTGCTCGGTTGGTTAGGACGATCGTTTAGGAGTCGACCCAGGCCTTGTCGAACAACACAGTGGTGGAGACGCTGTACTTGAGACCCTTGACCTTCTTGTTGTTGGCGATCACTTCGGGGTTGTTGCTGTAGACCACCGAAGGGACTTCCTCTTTCCAGATCGTCAGGATCTTGTCGAACGCCGCCTTCTTGTCGGCGTCGGTCTTGGCCACCTTGATCGCCTGGATCTGCGTATCGATCGCTGCATTGTTCAGATTCATCGCATTGCCACCGCTGTTGCCACCGGCAACGGACAACACGTGACGGGCCAAACCGGCCTCGGGGGCCTCATCGGCCACGTTGAATCCCCAACACGCCACGTCGTAGTTGCGGGTCGTCTGCACCGCGGTGATGTACTCCGTCGACGGCTTCACGTCCTGGCTCGCCTTGAACCCGACCGCGTTGAGCATCGTCGCCACCGCCAACACAAACGGCGCGCCCGTCGCCTGCTCGGCCAGACAAGTCACCGAGATCGAGCCATCCCAGTTCTTCTCTTTCTTGTACGCATCCACCAACGCCTTGGCCTTCTCGACGTTGGTCTCACCCGACGGCCCGACATCGAACTTCGAGCCCTTCACGAAGAACTCGAACCCCGGCAAACCCGTGCCATTGTTCATCCGAGCATCCATCTGCTTCGGATCCAACGCGTAGGAGATCGCTTGGCGGATGCGCTTGTCGCCCGTCGCCTTGCCCAAATCGATGATCCCGTCGGGCTTCCCCGCGCACACCGCGGCGGGCAATCCGCCCTTGCAGGTGATCTGGCCGTTGTTCAACAACACGATCCCACCAAAGCCCTGCACCAATGTGTACAGATCGAACTGCTTGTCATCGTTCGCCGTCTTGATCGCCTGCGCTTCCCGCAAGAACCCGACCTGCAACGTCCCGGTCTTGAGCGCGTCATAGGTGGCCTGCGCCCCCGGGATCAACACGAACTTCACCGAATCCAAATACGCCGGGCCGCCCCAATAGGTCGGATTGCGCTTGAGGACCAACGCTTCCTTCGGCTTGTACGAATCCACTACGAACGGACCCGCACCGACTGGCTTCGACGCAAAGCTGCATTCACGCGCCGGCTTGGTCAGATCGGTGCACGCGGCTTTGATCGCCGTCGGCGACGGAATCATCCCGGCTGCGCCCGCAAGAACATACGGAAAGTTCGGCCACGGGCCGGTCAACGTCAACTTCACCGTCAACTTGTCGACCACCGTGTATTCCTTGATCGACGATGTGATACCCGCTTGCGTCGATCCGTACTGCACATGGCGCTTCAACCCGAACACGACCGCATCCGCGTCATAGTCGGTGCCATCGCTGAACTTCACATTCGGCCGCAGCTTCAACGTGAACTCGGAGCCATCGGCATTCGATGTCATCGACTCGGCCAGTTGCGGCACAAAGGTCTTCGTCGCCGGATCAATTCGCATCAACGTGTCGTAGATGGCGCCCATCTCATGATTGCCACCCGTACCGCCGCCTTGCGCCACCACCGGGTCCAACCCCGACGGCTCGGCAAACACCCCCATCGTCACCGACCCGCCGACCTTTGGCGCAGCCGTTGTAACGGGCACCGTCGACCCACCGCCCGACTGAACTGTGGTCGACGTCGCCGCCGAATCACCACCACCGTCATCACCGCACGCGGCGGCAACGAGGCCGATGACAACTGCGAGTGCAACAAATCCCCGTCGCGTACCTGACGCCATGCTTTGCCCCCAACCCAAGGGTTCCGAAGAACGGGGCGAGCGTAGGGTCCGCGTCGGCACTGCCGCAACTGAGCTCGCGCGATCGTCATAGTCGTAAAAGACAGCGACGACGGCCCCGGTCGGTAAGGATGCGTACATGGACCGCTATCTGCGGCGTCGCGGCGCGTGAACGATGTCCGCCGGGTGGTCGCGGGACGCATCGTCCGCGGCTTCGCGGACGGGTTCATCAGCGTCCTTCTGGCGCAATATCTGACAGATCTGGAGTTTTCTCCAACGCAGGTCGGAGCGATCGTCACCGGCACGCTCCTCGGTTCGGCGGCGCTCACCCTCGCCTTCGGGTTCGGCGCTCGGCGGACAACACTCGGTCGATTGCTCATCGCCGCATGCGCGCTGATGGCGTTGACCGGAGCCGGGTTCGCGGCCATCACTTCGTTCTGGCCGCTACTGGTGGTCGCAGTCGTCGGCACGTTGAATCCATCGGCGGGTGACGTCAGCGTGTTCCTGCCCACCGAGCAGGCGTTCATCGCGGATCGTGTCGCGGAGTCGGCCCGCACACGCTCGTACGCGGTGTACAACGTCGGCGGTGCGCTCGCCGGTGCACTCGGCGCACTAGTTTCGGCGGTCCCCGAGCGCATCGCACGCGCCACGAGCTGGCAACTGAGCTCGGTGGAACGGGTCGGCTTCGCGTTGTACGGGTTGGCCGCAGTCGCAATCTTCGCGTTGTACCACTCGATCCCGCGCCGCGAAGCCGCGCTCTCCCCGCGTCGGGCCGGCCGCGAGCGCGATCACACCGACCGATCACTCGGCGCATCGCGACGTCTGGTCCTCGGCCTCGCCGCTCTCTTTGCCCTCGACTCGGCCGGCGGCGGCTTCGTCGTCACGTCGTTGCTCGTGTTGTGGCTACACCTACGCTTCGACATGAGCCGAGGGCGAACTGCCGGCGTCTTCTTCGCCGTCGGCGTGCTCGGCGCATGCTCGCAACTGCTGGCGCCGAAGCTGGCCGACCGCATCGGTCTCATCCGCACGATGGTGTTCACCCACCTGCCCGCCAACGCACTGCTCGCCCTCGCCGCCTTCGCGCCCAATGCGCCCACCGCGGTCGCGTTGTTGCTCGGGCGAGCACTGTTCTCACAGATGGACGTGCCCGCCCGCCAAGCATTCGTGATGGCCGTCGTGCCACCGCGAGCCCGTGCGACCGCATCGAGCATCACCAACGTGCCCCGAAGTTTGGCGTCTGCGGCAACGCCACTGCTCGCCGGCGCGATGCTGTCGCGATCGGACTTCGGCTGGCCGCTGCTCATTGCGGGCACCACCAAGTTCACGTACGACCTGTTGCTGCTCGCGATTCACCGCAACACCCCCGAGTCTCAGCCGAGTCGATAGGCCGGCGCGGGCGCAGGCGGCTTGGACCACTAGTAGCCGGGTGCGCGAATAACGACCGTATCGGTGATCTTGTCGTGCCACGTCTGCTTGTCGCGGTCCCACAGCATCCAGAGATAGCCGAGGTAGCACGGCATCGCCGAGAGATAGTGGGCGAAGGCCCGCCCGATCGCGCGGCCGACGCCCGGGGGTTCGCCCGTCGACCGACGCACGGTCTTGATACCGAGTGCCCGCTTGCCGATCGTCTGGCCGGTCTTCCCCTCGAGTTGCCCGTAGTAGAGGATCACGCCCGCGATCGCGATCACGACGTAGGCCAAGAAGAACAACGCGATCGACGCGTCGGTCGGACCCTCACAAATCGACCGCCGGCCGTTGATGGTGCAGGACCGTTCTTCGGTCGGTGCGACCGCAAAGAAGATGCCGCTGAGGATGAAGATCGGCACGCCGAGGATCAACCCGTCGAGCAGCGTCGCGCCGAAGCGCGGCCAGAACCCGGCGTACGGTCGCGCCACTGCATACCCGTACCCGGCCGCGTACCCGTATGGCCCCGCGGTGCCGGCCATCGGCCCCGCGTAGCCGGGCGGCCCTCCGTAGCCGGGCGGCCCTCCGTAGCCCGGGGCGCCGTGCCCCCCGGTCGGCCCGCCGACCCAAGTCTCGCCGTCCCACCACCGATTCGTGCCCGGCGGATCTCCTTGCGCGTGGTACCAACCCGGAGGCGGCGAGGACGAGTACGTCATTGTGCGATTCTGCCCGACGGCTGTGGGCGCGCCCCGCACCTGTTCGGAAAGTGAGCAAACGGTGGGCAACCGTCAGTTCATCACGGCGATTCCGATGTTCAATGACGCGGCGTACGCCACCCAGACCGCATAAGGGATCAACAGCCGGGCGGCCGTCGGCGAGATGCGGTGAAAGCGCAGCATCGTTGCGATCACCATCACGAACAGCAGACCGATCTCGAGGATCGCCCAGCCGGGACGCTCGGCCGCGAAGAAGATCGCCGTCCATCCGAGGTTGAGCACGAGTTGCACCGCGTAGACGACCAGCGCGCGCCGCACATCGACCGTGTCGAGGCCTTCGCGGGCGATCAGCCACGCCGCGATCGCCATCATGAAGTAGAGCACGGTCCAGACGATGCCGAACACCGGGCCCGGTGGTGTCCACGCCGGTTTGTCGAGCGCGGCGTACCACGACCCGTCTGCGGTGTCGGTCCACATCCCGCCGACTGCTGCGACCAAAGCCACCACCGCGAGCGAGATGAGCAACGCAACAGGGTGTAGTCGTGAACGATGACGCGTCGAGGTTGCAGAGGCGGTGAGCATCCGAGTCCGCTACCCCCGCCCTCACCCATCCACACGTGCCGACCACCGCAAAGTGGCGAGTATGAGTGACTTGGGCTAGGACAGCCGCGACCGCGAGAGGGGGCATCTGTGGTCGCCACCGTGCGAGGAGAGATGTCAGCGACGGATCTCGGCGTAACGCTGATGCACGAGCACCTCTTCGTGCTCGACGCGGAAGTCCGCGCGAACTATCCGGAAGAGTGGAGTGAGGAAGTCGAGATCGCGCACGCCGTCGAGCGGCTGGCGCAGGCGTACGAGCGCGGCGTGCGGACAGTGGTCGACGTGACCGTGCTCGGCCTCGGTCGCTTCATCCCTCGCATCATCGAGGTCGCGCAGCGCACGCCGATCAACATCGTCGCGGCAACGGGGCTCTATACGTATGACCTCGTGCCGCTCGGCTTTCGCAGCGACCGCGATCGCAATGGCGATATCGATCTCATGGCCGAACGTTTCGTCCGCGATATCGAGCACGGAATCTCGACCACGGGTGTACGGGCCGGCGCATTGAAGTGCTCGTCCGATCGGCACGGCATCACGCCCGGCATCGAGCGGGCGATCCGTGCCGTTGCTCGAGCGCACCGGGCGACCGGCGTGCCCGTGCTCACGCACACCAACGTACGCCTCGATCCCGGGGGCGGCCTGCGCCAGATCGACCTGTTGGTCGACGAAGGCGTCGACCTCGACCGCGTCGTGATCGGGCATTCGGACGACTCGCCCGACTACCGCTACCTCCTCGCGATTGCGCAGGCCGGAGCAATGGTCGGGTTCGATCATCTCAACCCGATCGTGGTTTCGCCGACGATCGACGAGCGCGTCGACATGCTCGTGCGACTGATCGAGGCGGGCTTCGCCGACCGCATCATTCTCTCGCACGACGCGTGGTGCTTCGCCGAGAGCTACGGGCACACCACCGATTTCAACCTCATCCACGACGTCGTGTTGCCGTTGCTCACCGAGCGCGGCCTCGGGGCCGCCGACTTCGACCGTCTCCTCGTGCAGAACCCGCGTCATCTCTTCGCCGGCGTGAGCGGCGCCCGTGCGAGCACCGGGTCGCAGTAACGTCGCGACCGTTCGGCGGGGAGGTTGCCGTGTTCGACAAGCTCAAGAAGACCTTCGGTGCCAAGGTCGAGCAGGTGCGCGAAATCCGGTCCAATACCGGGCCGCCCAGCCTGGCCTCGCTGCCCGCGGGCACCGCTTCGGTTGGCGGGTTGGGGGCGGTGCCCGTCGATTTGGTGAGCGCCTACGTCGGCATGGAGGTGCGCGAAGTGCGCCCGCTCGACCGGCTGGGTCCCGAGTCGAGCAGCATCATCGGCGACAAGATCCGCAGCCGCATGCGCGAGGCCGGCGTCGGCGATCCCAGCCTTGCGCCGGGCGAACTCGTCGCCGGGCAGAACGCGGCGCGCATCGAACGATTGCGGGCGCAGGGTGTTCCCGAAGACCAGATCGCGCTCATCCAGGGCAAGATCGCCGAGGTGACCGCCGCGCATCAGCAGAGCGGATGGACCATCGAGTTCGTCAACGGCAACCGGGCATCGGTGCAACTGTTCGACGCCCCGTCGAGCGACAGTGGCTTCGCGGGGTTGCAATCGCGCTACGAGTATCAACACACCAAAGCCGGTGCCCATTCGATGCAAAACAACCTCACCGAGTTCGCCGTGCATCGCATCGACGATGCACCGTACGAGGCTTACTACCTACCGGGCCATCTGTCGGCCAGGGGACGCGCGCACGAAGCCAAAGCCAGCGCGTCGCATCTCGACACCCTGCAACTCGAAGAAACCCTCGCCGCTCTGGCGATTTTGGCGCTGCACAGCCTCGAGGGCTGACCGCGCCACCACGCCGGTTGTTCAGCTCACCGGCACTGAATTCACCGGCGTTGCGCTCACGGGCACGGGGCTCGGCAGGCCGAGCATCGAGAACAGTTGGCCCATGCCGGTGAACTGTGCGATGCACAGCGCAAGCTCGACGAACTCGCCTTCGCTGAAGTGCTCGAGCGTGCCGGCGACGAAGGCGCGATCGACGCTCGTGTGATCGACGCGAAACCGCTCGGTGAACTGCAGCGCGGCGCGCTCGCGCGGCGTGAAGCGCGGATCGTCGAATCGACCACCGAGCACGGCGTCGACATCGTGATCGTCGACGACAGGAACGCCGGCGGCATCACGAAAGCGGCCGCCGAGACACAACATGCATCCGTTGCGGGCAGCGATGCGCAGGCGGCACAGTTCTTTGGTGCGCAACTCGACGGCGCCCCCATTGACCACCGGTTGGTAGAAGCCCATCCACTTCTCGATGAGGCCCGGGGCGTGCCCGAACTGGCCGTAGAACGTCGACATGCCGGTCCGCGCGAGCGCCGCGGCTTTGTCGGGATCGTTGCTCATGTCGACCGGGGTGAGGAGCGGCTGCGGGATGGCGCAGTCACCGATTGCGCGAAGGTCTTCTGCCATGGCGCAACTGTAAACCCCGCAAAGTCTGCGGGCGGGCTCGACTCGTGTTTCACTGTCGGCTGATGACCCGACCAGAGATGCCCGCCGGCCTCGAGTTGGCGCGCGCCACGCCGGAGTTCACCGAGGTGACGGTGCCCGCGGCCCTTCTCGCGGCGCACCGCGTCGGCTCGGACGTATGGGGCCGGTTACGGGTCAACGCGGGTCGGGTACGTTTCGTGTTCGAGGCCGACGCGACGGCTGCCCTCGAAGTATCGGCGGGCGAGCACGTCGACATTCCGCCGGGTGAGCCCCATCACGTCGAACCGCAACCCGGCGCCCGCTTCGTGGTCGAGTTCTACCGCCGAACTCAGAGTTGATCAGGAACCGCGTCGAGGCCGTAGAGGTCCTTGGCGTTCGAGTGCAACATTCGCTCGACCTCGTTGCATCCAGAACCGCCGAATCGTCGTAGTACCTCGTGTGAAAATCGCAGTGATCGGCACCGGCATCTCGGGTCTGGCGTCGGCCCACTACCTCAACGGTCACCACGACGTGACGGTATTCGAGGCCGATCGTCGCCCCGGCGGTCACTCGAATACCGTTCGCGTCGACCTCGCCGACGAAACGCACCTGATCGACACTGGCTTCATCGTCTACAACGAGACCACCTATCCCGGCCTGACGACCCTCTTTCGCGAACTGTCGATTGCGACACAACCGAGCGAGATGAGCTTCTCGGTCACCAACGACAGCCGCGGGCTCTACTGGCGCGGCTCGTCGCTCGACACGGTGTTCGCCCAGCGCTCGAACATCGGCAGGCCTGCGTTCCTGCGGATGCTCGTCGACGTCGCGCGCTTCAATCGTCTCGCCCGCGCCGAACTGCGAAGTGGGTTGGGAGCCGACGTCACACTCGACCAATTTCTCGGCGACCACTCATGGTCGGACGCGTTTCGAGACACCTATCTGCTGCCGTTGGGTTCATCCATCTGGTCGGCCGACCCGGCCGCGCTCGGGTCGTTCCCGGCCAGTTCCTTCTTGCGTTTCCTCGACAATCACGGCCTTCTCTCGGCGCGCAATCCGGTGCAATGGCGCACCGTCACCGGCGGATCGACGAACTACGTCACCGCGATCACCCGCCGGCTCGGGCGGCGAGTGCGCCTCGGTGTCGGCGTCGACAAGATCGTTCGCACGGATTCGGCGGTCGAGATCCACCGCAGCGACGGTGACAACGAGACCTTCGACGCGGTGGTGCTGGCGACGCACAGCGATGACGCGTTGCGTTTGCTGTCCGATGCGAGCCATGCCGAGCAAGCAGTTCTAGGTGCCATCGGCTACCAGCCCAACGTCGCCACCGTGCACACCGACGTCGCCATGCTGCCCCCGCATCGTCGCGCCTGGGCGAGCTGGAACTGTCATATCGGGCCGGCGAGCGGGCGGCTGGTCGAGATCACCTACCTGTTGAATCGCCTACAGAGCGTGCCGTCGGCGCACGCGCTGTGCGTCACGCTGAACCGAGAACACGAGATCGACCCGGCAAAGATCATCATGACGATGGAGTACGCCCACCCGGTATTCCACACGGGGGCGTTCGCGGCGCAGCATCGGTGGTCCGAGATCAACGGCCGCCGGCGCACTTGGTTCGCCGGCGCGTATTGGGGAAACGGCTTTCACGAGGACGGGTTGCAGAGCGCGTTACGGGTCTGCCGCGCGCTGGGGGTAGCGGTGTGAACAGCGCGATCTACTCAGGGAGCATGGCGCATGCGCGCCGCGGTGAGCCAGAGCATCAGTTCACCTACGACCATCACACGCTGCTCATCGACCTCGATGAACTGACACAGCTCGATGACAGTCGACGATGGCTGTCCATCGACCGCCCGAACCTCATGTGCTTCAAGCGCGCCGACTACTTCGGTGACCCCCAGCGCCCACTTGCCGAGTCCATTCGCGACGTCGTCGAAGCGCGCCTGTTCTTTCGCCCCGAGGGCTCGATCCGACAGCTCGCCCACGTGCGCACGCTCGGGTGGTTGTTCAACCCGATCGCGCTCTACTACTGCTACGAGCAGACCGGTCGCACCGTCGTAGCCGTCGTCGCGGTTGTGACGAACACGCCGTGGAACGAGACGCATGCCTACGTGATGCCGGGCGTCGGCACACACCGATTCGCGAAAGAGCTGCACGTGTCGCCGTTTTTCGGCATGCAACAGACCTACGAGATGACCATCACCGAACCGGGCGAGGAGTTGCGCGTGCGGATCACGACCGAGGAGGCCGGCGAGACCGTCTTCTGCGCCCAACTGCACCTTCGACGCCAGGAGCTGACGCCGAGTTCGCTGCGGTGGTTCCTCGTGAAGCATCCACTCGCCACCGTCGCCGTTTCGCTGCGCATACGTCTCCAGGCGGCTCGACTCTGGAAGTCAGGGGCGATCGTGCATCGCCATCCGCAATCGATCCCCGCAAGGAGTAAACCATGATGACGACGGCGAGTCGGTCGATGTTGCTCGCGCTCGCGAGCCGTATCCGCACGGGTACCTTGCTCGTCACCGAACGCGACAGCGTGCACCAACTCGGCCGCGGCCTGCCCGTGGTGAACGTTCGCGTCGACGACGACCGCGCGTGGTCGATGGTCTTGCGCGGCGGCTCCCGCGGTCTCGGCGAGGCCTTCATCAACGGTTGGTGGCAAACCGACGATCTCGTCGCGACACTCGAGATCCTGCTCGCCGCAACGGCTCCCACGACGAAGCGGCTCGACCGGTTGACGAATCGCCTGGCGCCTTGGTTGGACCGCGCGTCGGTCGGGCCTGGCTCGAGTGAAGACGTCGACCGCCGCAACATCCGGGCCCACTACGACGTGAGCAACGACTTCTTCCGACTGATGCTCGACGAGACGATGGCATACTCGTGCGGCATCTTCGAGAACGAACGAACCCCGCTGGTCGAGGCGTCGATCGCAAAACTCGAACGAGTCTGCGAAGAGATCGAGTTGTGTGCGACCGACCACGTCGTCGAGATCGGATCAGGCTGGGGCTCGTTCGCGCTCCACGCTGCCGGTAGGTACGGATGCCGCGTCACGACCGCGACGATCTCCGACGCCCAATACGAATACACCGCGGCCCGCGTCAAAGAGGCGGGACTCGACGACCTCATCGACGTCCGCAATTGCGACTATCGCGACCTGCACGG
The DNA here is from genome assembly GCA_039934635.1 of Acidimicrobiales bacterium. Taxonomy (GTDB): domain Bacteria; phylum Actinomycetota; class Acidimicrobiia; order Acidimicrobiales; family WLNW01; genus DATLFA01. The sequence continues at coordinate 25,015 of JBDTLT010000032.1, read as the reverse complement.
AACCTTCGACAAGCTGGTGTCGATCGAGATGATCGAGGCAATTTCGTGGCGTGACTACGACACCTACTTCAACAAATGCGCGACGCTCCTTCGCCCCGGAGGGCGCATGGCACTCCAGGCGATCGTCGCCCGCGACGAGAGCTTCAACCGTATGAAGCGGCGCGGCGACTTCATCAAGACATTCGTCTTTCCCGATGGGTGCCTGCCGTCGGTCGCCGCGATCACCCAAGCGGCACAGACCTCTCGTACGCTCGAGATCATCGACATCAACGACATCGGCCGCCACTATGTACCGACGTTGAGGAGCTGGCGCCAGAATTTGGCGGACTCGTCCGACGAAGTCGCCGCGTTGGGCTTTGCCGAGCCCCGCTTCGCCCGGCTCTGGGACATGTACCTCGCGTACTGCGAGGCAGGATTCCGACAGCGCTATGTCTCGACCGTGCAGATCACTCTGCGCGAGAGCACGAAGGTATTGGCATATGCCGCTCGCTGACGCGGTCGATTCGATCCTCGAAGTACCGATCGTCACCAGCTTCACGCGAATCGGCTACGACGTGCGCTCGCGGCTCGATCGCTGGCGCCCCCTTTCGAGCTATGACCTCGACGGTCGCGTGGTACTGATCACGGGAGCGACATCGGGACTGGGCCTCGCCGCGGCACGGCAACTCGCTCGTTGCGGGGCTACGTTGCTGCTACTGGGCCGCGACGCGGCCAAGACCGAATCGGTGCGCGATCAGTTGGTCGGGCTCACGGGTAACAGCCGCATCCGCACCATCATCGCCGACATGGGTGATCTCGAGGCAGTGCGGCGCGCCGCCACGCTCGTGCTCGAGGAGGACGGGCCACTGCACGCGCTCGTCCACAATGCCGGCGCGTTGCACACGACGCGCGCCACATCGCCCGACGGCATCGAAGCAACGGTTGCGAGCCAGGTCCTCGGCCCGTTTCTCCTCACGACGCTTCTCTTGCCTCGCCTGCGCGAATCGAGACCGGCGCGGGTGATCACGACGTCGTCGGGTGGGATGTACGGAGCAGGGCTCGAGGTGGAGCACCTCGAGATGACCGCCAACTACCGCGGCGCGAAGCAGTACGCAATCGCAAAGCGGGCCCAGGTGACACTCAACGAGATGTGGGCGACGCGCGGCCACGACGTAGGCGTCGTCTTCCATGCGATGCATCCCGGCTGGGCCGACACCCCTGGTATCGAAGCGTCGCTGCCCCGATTTCACCGCATCGTGGGTCCGCTCTTGCGAACGCCGGAGCAAGGGGCCGACACGCTCGTGTGGCTCGTGGCCGACGACGGTGCGCCGATGACGTCGACGGGAAAGTTCTGGCTCGACCGCCGGCCGCGGTCGTTACACAAGCTGGCGAAAACCCGCCGCACCGACACCCCACAGCAGCGGTCCCGGCTGTGGGCTTGGTGTGTCGAGCACAGCGGTGTCGAACCCAGCACATGAAAGCCGGTCAGATCCGCGGGGGTCGATGCTTCGCTTCTTGAAGCCAGTCGATGTTGATCGTGCCGTCGACGAGATTGGACGCGGTTTCGGTGAGCAACAGATTGTTGTTGCGCGCGAATGCCCGGATCAACGAGAACGCGGCGTTCATGTTCATCGACTCGTGCTCGGCGACCATTCCCTTGGCTTGTTCGATGATGACGCGACTGACGAGTGCGTATTGCAACTGCGACTCGCGCGTCGTCGCGAGGCGGTTGGCGGCGTCTTGCACGATCGCGATACTCGCGACATCGGCGAGCGCCTGCGCCAACGCGACGTCGGAGTCCGAGAGCGGCACCGGATGCGCAATGAAGAGATTGAGGCAGCCCAGAATCTCGTTGCGCAAGCGCAGAGGAAGTGCGCACACCGACGGGAAGCCCAGACGGACGCTCTCGGCCGCAAAGTCGGGCCACGGTGTCAGTCCCCGAAGGTCAGAGCTGATCACTGGGTTGCCGGTGCCAAAGCAATCGAGACAGGGCCCCTCGTCGCTCTGCACCTGGAACAACTCGAGCAACTCGGCCTGTTCGTCGGATGCGGCCATCACGCGCAGACGACCGTCGCTGTCCGCGAGAAGTATCCCTGCAGCTGCCGCACCGAGTAGCTCGACACTTCGATTGGCGAGCACGGTGAGCAGGTCGATGAGGTCGAAGTCGACCACCAGCGTGTCGGCGAGTTGCACGAATGTCTGCGTGGCAAGCGACTCTCGAACTGTGGCGGAGTGTTCGCGTTCGTTGGTCGTCATGATTCAGGCTCCTTTGTCGTTGCCGTCTTGGTCATGAGAAAGTCGGAGGCGGCGCGCCACGATGTCCGCGGCGACATCGGCCACCGATTGGCCATGGGCAAAGGCGTAGGCCCGAAGCGCCGTCAGCGCCTCCGTGATCGGGATCTGCAGTTGAATCGCCGCCATGCCCGAAGCTTGATGCACCTCGGCGCGGTGCGAGACCGCTTCGTCCAGTTCGGCCGCCAGCATTCCCGGCGGTGCGGCAGCCTGCATGCCGAGAATCGTCGCGGACAGAATGTCGGCCAGCGCCTCCGTGTCGTCGCGCTGATCGGGCGTGAGATCGCCGGTGCGGTCTTGGTACAACGTGATCACACCGACCTTCGATCGCCCTGCGATGAGCGGATAGGCGAATACCGCTTCGACGCCCGAGTCGCGTGCCTCGGTGACAAACGCGGGCCACCGAGCGAACGCCACGTCGTCGAGCCGCGGCACCATCACCGGTGCACTGTCGCGGAACGCGTCCTGACACGGGCCCTCGCCGAGCGTGAACTGCAAGTCCTCCAACGCGGCCATGCGCTCGTCGGACACGCACACCGGGCCGGCCTTGGTGCCGCCCATGATCGTGATCCCCACACCGGCCACCACCAACACGTTGACGCACACGGAGCAGAGCGACGGACCTGGCGTCTTCGCCGCCTGCAGCGCGAACGCGGTGGCCAGTCGGATCGCTTGGGTGTCGCTCACGCGCGCGGACGCCGCCGAAGAGGACTTCGCCTGAGCATCGTTTACATCTCCGTCCACCACACCGCGGGGTAGCCAAGGACCGGAGCCGACGCGTAACTATTCAGATCTTACCGCCCAAATGCCGGACACCGTCGCGAGCAGGACGAACACGCGTCATGAAACGTCGTCGGAGTGACCCGAACCATCCACCGTCATCGTGATGGAGACGATCCCCTGGGTCATCGAGCGACGGATCGGCAAGCCGGCGTGAGCAAACATGTCGAGCATCCGGCGATTCTCCGCGAGCGTCTCGGCGACGAGTCGGTGGATGCCGACAGCACGGGCGCAGTCGGTCAGCTGCCTCAGCAAGATCGGACCGACACCAAAACCCTGCCAACGATCGGCAACGACGAACGCGACCTCCGCGTCGAGCGGATCGGCGAGTCGCTCGTACCGGCCGACACCGATGATCTCGTCATCGACCGTCACGACGAACGCTTCACGATTCACGTGGTCGACATCGGTGAACCGCTCGGTCTCGCGACGGCTGAGGTGAGGGTGCACCGAAAAGAATCGCATGCGTGTGGTCTCGGCCGACAGCGTGGCGTGGAATCGGGTCAGGCGTTCTTCGTCACTCGGTGCAATCGGGCGCACGGTCACGGGCGTTCCGTCGCGAAGTACGTACGAAAGCGTCATCGAACGTCGACCTTGGCGCTATACGTCGTACCCGCCGGCGCGATCGCCGAGGGTCAGAAGGGTCGACCGCAATAGGTTGGCGAATTCGCTCTGCTGGCGCGGCGAAAGCGGGGCGAGGATCTCTCGCTCGGTCGCCATGTGCCCGACGACGACTTCGTCGACCAGAGCGCGACCCTCGTCGGTGAGCCGCACGATGACCTTGCGGCGATCCGCGGTGCTGACCCGCCGGACGAGACCGCGCTCCTCGAGGCGGTCGATGCGATTGGTCACTGCGCCGGTGGTGACCATGGTGCGGCGCATCAGTTCGCCGGCAGTGAGCTCGTACGGCTCGCCGGATCGGCGCAACGTCGCCAGCACGTCGTACATCCAACTCTCGATGCCGTGGCGGGCGAAGTTCTCGGCCAACCGCCGGTCGACCAGCCGCGACAGCCGCGAAACCCGTCCGATCACCCCCATCGGCGAGACGTCGACGTCGGGACGGACCGCCTTCCATTGCTCGGTCATGCGGTCGACAGCGTCGGGTTCGGAGCGGGGCACGCCGGAATCGTATAGCAAAGGGTTGACACTCAGACTCTTAACATTAAGATAACGAACATTGATCTAGTGACCGTCGAGTCGGATAGCAGAGGCAAGACATGGATTTTGCGACGAAGTCGACGTCCGGAGCCCGCGGTTCGACCGTGGCCGCGACCGTGTTGGCCCCCATCACGTGGGGCACCACCTACGTCACGATCACAGAACTGCTTCCCGACGGACGACCTCTGCTCGTCGCCTCGATGCGGGTGGTGCCGGCGGGCCTCGTGCTCTTGATCGCAGGCACGCTCGTCTCGCGCTGGCGGCCCCGGGGCGCAGAGTGGTGGCAGACGGCGATGCTGTCGGTCTTCAACTTCGGCATCTTCTTCCCATTGCTCATCGCGGCGGTGTACCGCTTGCCGGGCGGCGTTGCGGCGGCAGTGGGCGGACTACAACCGCTGTTGGTCGTCGCCATCACACGAGTGGTCACCGGGCGCCGGCCGCGACGGCCCGAAGTCGTCGTGGGTCTGGTTGCCGCGCTGGGTGTCGGGCTGGTCGTACTTCGCCCGAGCGCGGGGCTCGACACCGTCGGGCTCCTCTCGGCCCTCGGCGCCAACGTGTCGTTTGCAATCGGCGTGGTGTTGACCAAACGGTTCCCCGCGCCGACGAACCAGGTCGCCGCGACTGGCTGGCAGCTGTTGATGGGCGGCGTGGTCCTCGTGCCCCTCACCGCCCTCGCCGAAGGTGCACCGCCGGCGTTCACCAATCGCAGCGTCGCGGGCTTCGCCTACCTCAGCGTAATTGCTACCGCACTGGCCTTCGTACTCTGGTTCAACGGTGTGCGCCGCCTGCCCACCGCCGCGCCCCCACTGCTCGGCCTCGCCGGCCCCGTGACCGGTGTCGTGCTCGGATGGGTCATCCTCGGCCAGCCTCTTTCGGCGATACAGCTCGCCGGTTTCGCCATCACTCTCGGTGCGATCACCTACGGCGCAACACTGCCGAGCCGTGCGCCCCTACCGACAGTCCTCGCACAGTCCGAGGAGTGCAAAGTGGTGCGGGCGCAACGTGAAGTGGTAGCGCGAATCGATGTCGCGGGCCAGCTCTTCCACCAGACCGCCCGGTAAGTGGATGACCTTCTTGCAGTTCTCGCACACGAGATGCTGATGCCGGTTTGCCGCAAGGTGGTACACGGCGCTGCCGTGGCCCAGATGCACGTGATCGACGACGCCCAACTCTTCGAGCGACTCGAGCGTGCGATACACGGTGGACAGGTGGATCTCGGGCGCTTGGGTCTGAACCACCGTCGCGATGTCCTCTGCGGTCACGTGACCATCGGTGCGTACCAGCGCCGCGATGACCGCGCGGCGCGCGCTCGTGATGCGAACACCTTGGTGTCGCAGTGTCGCGATGATCGTCGTCGCGCTCTCGCTCGCCATGACGCAACTACCTACACTTCGAGGTAACTCGGGTCGAATCCGTACGGCAGCTCGAGACGGTTCGCCGCCATCAACTCGCGATCGCAGAGGAGCTCCGCCGTCGGACCATCGGCGACGATCGAGCCGTTGTTGAGGATGACCGATCGCTCGCACAACTCGAGCGCGTACGGCAGGTCGTGCGTGACGACCAGCGTCGTGAGTCGCAGTCGCTTGAGGATGTCCGCGACCTCGCGCCGCGCCGCCGGATCGAGATTCGACGAAGGTTCGTCGAGCACGAGGACGTCGGGCTGCATTGCCAGCACCGTGGCGATCGCGACACGCCGGCGCTCGCCGAAGCTGAGATGGTGCGGCGGGCGGGTTGCACAGTGCGCCATATCGACCTCGTCGAGCGCCTCGTAGACCCTGCGATCGAGATCGGCCGCCCGCAGACCGAGGTTGGCCGGACCGAACGCCACGTCCTCGCGCACCGACGGCATGAAGAGCTGGTCGTCGGGATCTTGGAACACGATCGCGACGCGACGACGGATCTCGCGGAGGTTCTCCTTGCTCACGCGCAGCCCGCCGACGTGCACCTCACCGGCCGCCGCCACGTGTATGCCGTTCAAATGAAGGATGAGCGTCGTCTTACCGGCCCCGTTGGGCCCGAGCACGGCGACCCGCTCACCGGGTTGGACACTCAACGTGACGTGCGACAGCGCCCGGCGACCGTCGGGGTAGGCGAACGAGACGTCGCGTACGTCGATGGCTGCTGCGCTCATGCGGCGAGTCCCAACGCGAAGATTGCCGTCACGCACGCGATCGCGGGCACTGTCATCGCCGCGACCCACTGCCGCCGGCTGGCCGCGTGTTCTTCGAGCGCGGGCAACGAGCCGTCGTAGCCGCGTGATGCCATGGCAAGATAGACGCGCTCGCCCCGCTCGTAGGAACGGACGAACAATGCACCCGCCGACGACGCGACGGCCTTGGATTGCCACATCCAGCGCGGCTCGTAGCCACGAGATTGACGAGCGATCTTCATCCGGCGCATCTCGCCGCTGATCACCTCGCCATAGCGCATCATGGACCCCGTGATGGCGACGAACATGCGCGGTACCCGTAAGCGTTCGAGTCCGACGAGAAGATCGGACATCGAGGTCGTCGCGCCGAGCAATGCGGTAGCCATGACGCCGATCATCCCTTTGATGATGATGTTCCATGCACCCCAGAGACCGGCGACCGATAGCGACACACCAAGTACGTCGATGCGCCGTCCTTGACCGATCAGCGGCAGGAAGAACGCGAACGCGACGAACGGCGCTTCGAACCGCAACCGCGACACGATCGTGCGCAGCGGCACCCTGGCGGCGCGTGCGACGCCGGCAAGCAGCACCGCGTACGCGGCGAACGCCCAAAAGGCTTCGCGGGGCGTGACGACGACCGCAAAGATGAACAACACCGTCGCCGCCAGCTTGCACTGCGGTCGCAACTCGTGCACGCGCGATTCGCCGTGCACGAAGAGCACATGGCTGTGGCCACCGTGCGTACCGCTCACGGGGCACCGTGCCCGACTGCTTCGTGCGGGCGGCGCGTTTGGCGCACCACCAAGAAAAGGCCGCCGGCGACGGCGAAGGTGACGGTCACGCCGATCAGCCCGGCGAGGCCGGTGGCGAGCCGGTCGTTGCCCACGCCCGTCACGGCGTAGCCGGCGGTAGGCCCACTATCGAGGGCGTGAGTCTTCTCGTTGTCCGAGAAACCCTGGTCGATGGCCACCTTGTTCAGGCCGTCGGGCTGGCTCGATGCCTGCGGGCTCACGAAGAACGCGAGCACCATCGCAACCGCGAGCGCGGCAGCGATGAAGATACCGAGGGTGATGCGAGGCTTCATGGTCAGCGCCCCACTGTCGCCGGCACCGCGCCCGCGCCGAGTCGTAGCCCCGGCACCAGATCGCGCGCGCCGTAGACGAGGTCGGGGCGCACTGCAAGCACGGAGCTCACGGTAAGGCCGGTGATGACCCCCTCGCCGATGCCGATGAGCGCGTGCACGCCGATCATCGCGCCACCGACAGTGCCGACCGCCGCGCCGCCGGTGCCGCCGATGGCGTACTCGAAAGTGAAGGCAAACGACGCCAGGATCACGCCTAAACCAGCCGCGATGCCGCTGGCGAGCACGACTCCGGACGGCGTACGGGGCAGCACGCGCCGCAGACCCAGATAGAGCAGGTAGCCACCGAACGCGGTCACGAGCGCCATGTTGATGACATTGAGGCCGAGCGCGCTCAGCCCACCGTCGGCGAAGAGCAACGCCTGCACGACGAGCACGACGGCCACGCAGAGCGATCCCATGTAGGGCCCGACGAGTACGGCCGCGAGTACGCCGCCGAGTAGGTGACCACTCGTGCCGCCGGCGACGGGGAAGTTGAGCATCTGCACGGCGAAGATGAACGCCGAGACCACGCCCGCCAACGGCACCTGCTTTTCGTCGAGTATTTCGGCAGTACGGCGCACACTGACGCCCAGCGCGGCTACGGCAACGACACCGGCACCCGCCGAGGTGCCCCCGTTGATGAATCCATCGGGGATATGCATTGCGCCCCTTTGCTCGTTTCGCGACTTGCCCTACCTATACGGAACGCTAACCGTTACCGGATGTACCTGCGAACGGTTCGCATCTAGATTCGGTGGGGGCCAGGTGCGGGGCGAGGGGGTTGGGACGGGACGGCGCGGCCCGCGTCAGCTCGCAGCCGCTTCGTTGCGCAACGCTTCTGCGGCCGCCAGCCGGTGCAACGGTATGAGCCGATCCCGTTGGTCGCTCGCGCGTTGCTCGAGGCGCTCGAAGTCGATCACCGCCAACTCGCGACGATGGGCGGTGTGCAGTGAGTGCCAAAGCGATCGCTTCGCGTCGATACCCGCCATCAGGCCCTCACGTTCGATCAATCGGCTGAGCGGCGACGAGCCGCGCCGCTGCCCATTGAGTTTCAGCCGGCCCGCCAACTCTGCCAGTCGCGCCGCCACGACCTTCACGGGATTGGCGCGAATACCCAACAACTGCGCAACGTGGTCCAACGTGGCTTTGTCTTCCTCGATCTCGGCGGCAATCTCGTCCAACACATCGCTGACCGGACCGGCAGTGGCCTGGCGGGCCATGCGGCGGGCGAGTGCCAATCCGCCGGCTGCGCCCGCGCGGTGGTCGTTGACGTAAATCGCGAGCAAGCGATCGCTGGATGGCCGGCGCAGTGACGACATGCTGCCGTGCTACCCAGACTTCCGTCGCCCTACACATTCCGCTCGTGCGCGAGGCTAGCGGCTCTATGTCCAGCACCTCCCCGCCCCACATCCTGCTCGTCTCCGGCAGCCTCCGGAGCCAGTCGACCAACACGGCGTTGCTGCGTACCGCGCACGCCGTGGCCCCCGCTCGTATCGTGACCGTTCTCTATGACGAGCTCGGCGAGCTGCCTCACTTCAATCCGGACGACGACGTCGAAGCGGTCGACGAGATCGACCCGGCGGTGGCCCGCCTACGCGCCGCGATCCACGCGGCGGACGGGGTGCTGTTCTGCACACCGGAGTACGCAGGTGCGCTGCCCGGGTCGTTCAAGAACCTCCTCGACTGGACCATCGGCGACAATCATGTGCGGTCGATGTACCGCAAGCCGGTGGCGTGGATCGTCGCGTCGCTCCGCGGTGCCGAGAACGCGTACCACTCGCTGCGCACCGTGCTCGGATACGCGCACTCCTACGTCATCGAAGCGGCCTGCATTCAGATTGCCGTCACGTCGTCGATGATCGGTGACGACGGGCTGATCGACGATGTGTCGGTCAGAGACCTGCTCGTCGACGCACTCACCGCATTTGCGTCGGGCGTCGAGGCGGCCCCCGACCCCGAGCAAGCCAACTGACGGGGTCAGCGGGCGAGGAACTTCTGGAGATGGGTGGCCATGTAGTCGAGCTCTTCTTCGCCGGTGCCGTGGCTGCACGACAACACCATGCCCGCCTCCATCACACGGTCGCTGTTGGGGAGACCACCGGCCGGCACGCGGTAGGTCACGCCCTTCATCATCGGCTGGCGCGTCACGTTGCCCGTCCACACCGTGCGGCTGTCGATGCGCGCGCCGTCGAGGTATTCCTGGAGATCGCTGCGGTGGAAGCCAGCATCCGGTCGCACGAGCACGGGGAAGCACAACCACGCGGTCTCGAGGTCGTCGGTCTGGCGCGGGAGCACGAATCGATCGACATGGCGGCCGAAGAACTCGGTCAAATAGTCGAAGTTGTGCCGCCGGATCTGAGTGAATTCATCGAGCTTCTTCAACTGCTCGAGGCCGAAGGCGGCGCCGAGCTCGGAGGGCTCGAAGTTCCATGACATCACGTCGAAGATGTAGTCGTTGTCGTACGGTATGCCGTCGAGATCTTCGCGAAAGACACGACCACCACCGGTCGTACCGAAGAGATGCTTTTCCGAACGCCGACCCCAACGGCGCAGCATCAAGGCACGGTCGCGCAACTCATCGTCGTCGAGCACCACCATGCCCCCGTTGCCCGCGCACGTGATGATGTGGGCCATCGCGAAGCTCGTCACCGAGATGTCCGAGCGCGTGCCGGTCGGCGTGCCCCGAAGGGTGATGCCGAGGCCATCGCACGAGTCTTCGATCAGCTTGAGATCGTGACGATCCGCAATCGAACGGATCACGTCCCAATCGGGGGCGTTGCCGATCAAGTTCGGAAACAGCATCGCCTTGGTGGAAGGCGTGATCATCTCCTCGATCTTGGTGACATCGATGTTGAACGTGTCGGGCTCGACATCGACGAATACGGGTACACATCCGGCCCTCACGATCGGCGCAATGTCGGTCGAGAATGTGAGCGGTGACGTGATGACCTCTGAACCGACGGGCAGATCGAGCAGCTCGATTGCGAGATACAACGCCGACGAACCCGAATTGCACATGAGCCCCAACGGCTTGCCGAACAACGCGGCAATCTGACGCTCCATCTCCGCGACATTGGGCCCCGGCCGCATCGCCGTGGGTCCTCCGGTGAGCACGCGCACGACGGCGTCGATCTCGGCTTGGTCATGGACACTCTGCGCGTACAACACCCGATCGATCATCCGGGCATTCTTGCATTCAGTACGATCGGAGCGCGATGGACAAGCCACTGGAAGCGCAACTGATCGTCGACACCTGGGCCGCGCTGTCGGACCCGGGCACGAATGCGCCGGCCCCGCTACCGATCGGCGTCGAGCTCACCGGTGATTCCGGACAACTCCCCTCGCATTTCGCAGTAGAGGAGACCGCCGTCGCCTGTGTGGCGGTGGCCCTCATGGCGGCCGCTCACCTGCACCAACACCGTGGCGGGACGGTCGGAGACATCACCATCGACCGAGAGCACGTCGCCGGGGCGGTGCGCAGCGAGCGATTCTTCCGCCGCGGTGGGCAATCGGCTGGCGTCGGTTTTGCGGCGCTCTCGCGCTTCTGGCCGGCGGCCGACGGCTGGGTTCGCACTCACGCGAACTATCCGTGGCACCGCAACGCGTTGCTCTCCGCTTTCGATCTGGACGACGGCGACATCGATTCAGTCGGCGCGGCGATCGCGGAGATGCGCGCGCTCGATGTCGAAGAACGAGTTTTCGCCGCCGGCGGGATAGCGGCTGCAGTGCGCGGCGTCGACGAGTGGCTCGCCCATCCGCAAGGGCATGCGCTGGCCGCCGAAGCGCTGATTGGTCACTGCGTGATCGGTGACGCGGTGCGCCGCGTGCGTCCGGCCGCGGAACTGCCCGCGTCGGGCGTGCGGGTGCTCGACCTCACGAGGGTGATCGCCGGGCCAGTATGCACGCGCTATCTCGCCTCGCTCGGTGCCGATGTATTGCGCGTCGACCCGCCCCATCACCTGGACATGGGGCGCGGCGAAAGGAGCGACACGCTGCTCGGCAAACGCAGCGCGTTGCTCGACCTGCGTTCGCCGGCCGGCGCCGCAACATTGCACGAACTGTTGGGCCTCGCCGACGCGGTCGTATGCGGGTACCGTCCCGGCGCCCTCGATCGATTCGGGCTCACCGAAGACGCGCTGGCGACACGTCATCCTGGCCTCGTCGTCGTCTACCTCGACGCGTGGGGCCACGGCGGGCCGTGGCAGCATCGGCGCGGGTTCGACAGCGTTGTGCAGGCACCGACCGGCATCGCGTCGGGCGAATCGGCCGACGGCACTCGGCCGGGCGCCCTTCCGTGCCAACTGCTCGACCACGGCACCGGCTATCTCGCCGCCGCCGCGCTGCTCCATGGCCTGCACGCCCAGAGCAGCGGTGGCGGCACCCACATCCGTCGGTTGTCGCTGGCCCGCACGGCGCTTTGGCTCACGGCAACGTCCCCCGCGGTCGTCGCCGACAGTGGGCCCCCTGTGCCCGAAGCCGAACCGAGCCCCGCCGTCGACGATGTCGGTGCCCCGAGATGGCTCACCGAATTCGACTGCGCCGACGATCCGCTCACTGCGGTCGCGCCGCCGGGCGCGCTCGACGGCCGCCCCTTGCAGTGGCGCACACCACCGGCGGGCTATGGAAATGACCCCGCGGCGTGGTCGGTATGATCCTGGCCCGTCCGCATTCGGCGGATCGACACAGGGGGAATCACAGATGGCACTCGCGGATCGCGTGGTAGTCGTGACCGGAGGTGCGCGGGGCATCGGACGCGCGTTGATCGAGGGCTTCCTCCGGGAACGGAGCAAGATCGTGGCGATGGATCTCTCGTGGGATGGCGAGGACGACTTCAAGAACGAGATCGAGCGCAGCGGTGGCCTCACCTTGTCGGCCGACATCAGAGATGACGCAAGCATCGAGCGGGCCTACCGCGACACCATCAAGGCCTTCGGCACTGTCGATGTGCTCGTCAACAACGCCGGCCTTCGCCAACGAGACATGGTGCCGTGGATGTACGTGAAGGTACTCGACCTCGACATCGCGAAGTGGCAATTCATGATCGACGTCAACGTGCTCGGGCCCTTGCGCGTCACCAAGCAGTTCGCGGCGCCGATGATCGAACAGCGCTCCGGCAGCATCGTCAACGTCGGTTCGGTCACCGGCGACTTCGGCTTCCCCGGGATGCAGCCCTACGCGATGAGCAAGGCCGCGCTCAAGAACTGGACACTTTCAATGGCCGCAGAACTCAAGGAACACAACATCGCGGTCAACGTCTTTTCGCCGGGCATGAGCTGGACGACGGGATCAGGCGAAGCGCAGGACGAAGCGCGACGCGTGTTGGGCATGACGACGTTCCCGCCCGCCTACCGACCGGAATCGACCGTGCCCCTGGTGCTCATGTTGGCGCAAGCCGATGCCCGGCTCACCGGGCAATGGATCCCTGACGTCATCGAATGGAATCTGCTGCACGGGCTCGGCGGCCATGACGTGTGGGAGCACAAGCAATAGGCATGTCCAACCAGACGCAGGTGGTGCGCGTTCGGCGGGACTGGCTGCCGTGGATCGCACTCGCGGGCATAGCCATCGGCGCGTACGTGCTCTCCGTGGTCATCGCGCGCTCGTTGTTTCCGCTCGGCTCCTCGAATCAAGACGACGCGATGTATCGATACGTCGCGAACCTGCTCGAACACGGTCGCATCGGTCTGCCCCCGGCCGATGACGCGTTTCGCCCGTGGGCGTCGGGCTACTCCGGCAATCGCATCGTCATGATCTACGAACCCCCATGGCCGGCGATGCTGGCCTTCGCCGATCTCGTGTTCGGCACGAAGCGCGCCGCGATGGGCATCACGGCGGCCGCGAGTGTCGTCTGCATTGCGCTGCTCGGTCGAGAGCTGTTCGGTCGGTGGCGATATGGCCTGACCGCCGCGGTGTGTCTGGCGCTCACGCCGCTCTTCGCGTTTCAGACCGGTCTCACGCTCGCCTACAACTTCCAACTCGCGCTCACCCTCGCGGCGTTGCTGTTCGCGACTCGAGGGGTCCGCCGTGAGTCGGCGCCCCAACTCGCCGCGTTGGGCTTCGTGTGGGCCGTCGCGTTCTGGGCGCGGCCCTACGACGGTGCGTTACTCGCGGTGGCTCTCGCGCCGTGGGTCCTCATCGGCGGTCGTAGCTGGCGTGCGACCTCGCGCAGGGTGCTTTTTGTCGGCCTCGGCGCAGTCATCCCCCTCGCGGTCTTCGCCCTCTACACCACTGAAACTCTCGGCAGCCCGTTTCGAACGCACTTTTCGGTGCTCGGTAACGGCAATCGTCCGGGCTTCGGCTCGCGCGGTATCAGCCCCGGAACAGAACAGCCATTCACCTTCAGCGACGGCGTGGGGGCCACGGGCGCAAACATGAAATGGATGCTCGGGTGGATGTTCGGCGGCGCGCTCGCCCTGCCGCTCGTCGTCTGGGGAGCGGTCCTCGCGTTTCGTCGCACGCGTTTCACGATCGTGCTCGTCGGGCTGGCCGCGACGGTCATCGTCGGGTACACCGCATTTTGGAGTCAGCACGCCATCGTGTGGGGTTGGGACGGCGTCAAGTACTTCGGGCCCTTCTATCACCTCGCGCTGCTCATCCCCATCGCACTGTTCACCGCGCTCGCCGTCGTGGAGTTGTTCAACCGACGGCGCGCCGTCGGATGCACCGCGTTGGCGATCCTCGTCGTCGCCACCGGGGTGGGTCTCGCACCAAAAGTGCGCCCGAACCATGCCATCACCGACGCGTTCGAATCCCGCGCCGCCGACCTCGAGGCACTGCATGTCGATCGCGGCGTGGTCTTTCTCGAAGGTCGTGTCGACAGCGGATGGAACGGGCTCGCGCCGTTCCTACAGAACACGCCCGACCTCGACGGTCGCTATGTCATGGCCCAAGACAACGGCACCGGCAACTTCGACGTGCTCGACCGCTTTCCCGATCGCACGCCCATCTTGTTTCTGGCCGTCTTCGACCCGGGAGAGCCCTTCCTCGTTCGCTATGTGCCGCAGCGAATGAGCGTCGAGCAAGCACCGGACGCCACTGCGACGGTCGAGATCACCGATCGGGAAGGTGGTCACCGGCTCGTCGCGTACGCGCGCCTCGCCGACGGCACCGTGTACGAGCAACTGTTGTCCGAATCGTCGGCGCCCGGCTTCCGCAGCACCGTCTCGTGGCACCTGACGACCAGCGATGATCAAGGCGACGGCGTCGTGCCCCTCCTCGACGACGGCAGCGTCGAACTCGGCGTGACGCTCGATGCCGTAGACAACAAGGGCCCGAACTCAGAGCACAAGCTGGTCTATTCGTACCGCGTGCGCGACGAGCGGCTCCAACTGCTTCGGCCGGCGCGAAGCTGGCAACGCACTACCGCCCAACCCTTCTGGGGCCACGACATCAGCGGCACGGTCGTCGAGCAAACGACGCCGAACTGAGTTTCGCCCCCTCAGCCATGGGCCAAGCGGGCGAGCGGACTCGTCGACAACTGGCGCCACAACTGCTCGACGTCCTTGTAGACGGCGATGGCGCCTTCCTCGCTCAGCTCATGGCGACTGAATCCACCGGATTCGACGCCCACACAAGCAATTCCGGCGGCCCGAGCCGCGCGAACGTCCCACACGCTGTCGCCGACGGCGATCGCGAACTCCGGATCGATATCGGCACTTTGCATCGCGACTTCGAACACCGCGGGATCGGGCTTCGATGACGCGACATCGTCGGCCGTCGTGGCCGCGTCGACGAGACCTTCGACGCCGACCTTTTGCATCGCCGTCTGCAGAAGATCCGAGGGCGACGATGTCGCGAACGCTACCTTCAACCCACTGTCACGCAGCCGCTCGACGAGCTCTCTCGCGAACGGAAACGCTCGAGCGTCGCACGACAGCTCCTCATAGCGCGTACGCCACGCGGCCGACGCTTCGTCTCGAGGCTTGCCGAGGAGATGGGCCACCAATTGGTCGCCGCCCATGCCCACCGAGCGATGGATGGCGTTCATCGGGGCCCACTCCCCTATGTCGATCAGCGCTCGTGACCACGCCAGCGTGTGCAGATAGTTGCTATCGATGAGCGTGCCATCGACGTCGAGCAGCACGCCGGCCCTTCGCGCCGACGCAGTTTGCAACCTCGTCACTTGCCCGAGGTCGGATCTGCCTCGTCTTCGGCGGCAATGAACTCGTCGGCCATTTCCGTCAGCCGTTCGGCATCGACGCCCGCACGAAGCTTGGGATGCTCTTCCTTCTCTTCGTGCTCCGCGTGACGCAGCACTGCGGTGCTGAACTTCGCGAACAATGCATCGAACTCCGGATCTTTGACGCTCATCGAGCGCAAACGCTCCAACATCTCGTCGCCCTTTGCCTCTTCGTCGAGACGCTTGTCCGCCACCGCATCGTCGAGTTGTTCCATCTCGGGATGCACGACTGCCTGCTCGGCCGACTCGTGCATCGCAATGATGCGAGCGAGCTCGTCGAAAGCAGCGGCGCGGCCGGACCCTCGCCCGTCGGTCACCTCTGACAGCAACCGCTTTATCTCTGCATGGTCGGCCAGGATCTCGTCGATCACATCAGAGGTCCCACCACTGTCTCGGCTCATCGTCGTATCAGCCATTTGCTTCTCCCTAGCGTTGTTGATCGGTCACAAGTCGGCTTGCTCTTGCGCGGCTTCGCCCGGGTCCTTCGGCGCGTGCGGTTGTTTGAACTCGCCCTCGCCAACTTGATTGCCCGGCCCGGCGTTCTGTTGCGCGATGACCACCGGGTTGCCGTCTTCGTCCTCGAGTTCGACGGAACGCACGTCCACCGGCTCGTCACGTGCGTCGCTCACCGCGTCCTTGCGGCGTTGGTTCGATTCATTCATGCCGACGTGGTTCCCCGCGCGACTCGGTTCAAACCTCGCTTGGAGAATTCCGCCGGCCGGCAATCAGCAGCGGTCAGCCCGCGCGCTCGGCGGCCAGCCGCCGTTCGATGTCGGCGCGTAGCTCTGCCTTGCCGATCTTTGCGCCGGAACCGCGCGGCAGCTCATCGACTCGCACGACCCGCTCGGGCCACATCGACTTGGACACGCCGCGTGAGTGAAGGAACTGTCCGAGCTCGTCGACGCCGAGGTCGCGGCCGTCGTCGGTGACAACGTACGCGCAGACACGCTCGCCGAGGATGGGGTCGGGCATTGCGACGACCGCGGCCATCGCTACCCGCGGGTGCGCCAACAACTCTTCCTCGACAGCGGGGGCGCTGATGTTCTGTCCGCCACGGATGATGAAGTCGGCGGTGCGACCGACGACGCGGAGGTAGTCGTCTTCATCGATCTGCACGATGTCGCCGAGATACATCCAGCCGTCGTTGCGAAACAACTTCGCGTTCGCATCGGCGTTGCCAAAGTAGCCGGGCGTGATTCCCGGCCCTTTGCACGCAGAGCGGCCGGTGCCCGAGGCAGTCACGTCGTTGCCTTCGTCGTCGAAGAGGCGCACATGCATCTCCGGAAAGACCTTGCCGGCGGTGCCGAGCCGCTTGGCTGTCGTGTCGTCGACGGTCGTGCCACACACGCAACCCGCTTCGTTGGATCCGTAGAACTGCAAGATCTTCGTGCCGGTGCGGCGCTCGAACTCGGCCGCCGGCTCGAACGGCACGCGCTCACCACCGCTCTGCACGATGCGCAACGACGACAGGTCGGTCGTGGCGAGCTTGGGCGACGCCAGCAACATCAGGACCTGTGTGGTCACCGCCGCGAGCACCGTGACGCGGTGGCGTTCGATTGCCTCGAGCGTGGCATCGACGTCGAAGTCGCGCATGAGCACGGTCGTGGCGCCGAGCATCGTCGGCGAAAAGTGGCCCATCCACAAACCGAAGCCGAACGGCGCGGGCACCACCACCATGAAGACGTCGGCAGGATCGAACTGCCGGCACTTGGTGTGGAAATACTTCCAGCGGTTTTGGGTGTGCATGACGCATTTCGGCATGCCCGTTGTGCCGGAGGTCGAGTTGATGAAGAACAAGTCGTTCGGGCCGAGCGCGCGCCCGACGAGCATCTGTTTCGCCTCGCGCGCGTCCGGGATCGCGAGGGGCACCCCATCGAGCCAGGCCATCACGGATGCGGCACGGTGATCAATCACGACGTGCTGTTCGATCGGCGTGTCGAGCGATCGGATGTCGTCGACGAACGCATGCATGTCGGCACCGCGATGCTCGGCCAGACTCACCAGCGTCGTCGTCGCAGTCTCACCGAGGATGTGCGCGATTTCGCGCAGCCCCGCGCGCGGGCCGACGCCGATGGCCACCAGCCCCGCTTTCTCGGCGGCGACGTAGAGGAGGTGCGCGGTCGGCCCGTCGGGGAGCAATAGGCCGATCGGGTCGCCCCGGTGCAGCCCGATCTGTGACAACGCCGCGGCGAGACCGTCGGAGAACTCGTCGTACTCTCGCCATGTGAGCGCGAGATCGTCGTCCCCGAGGAATGCGATCGCGTCGGGACGCGCGGCTGCGTGCGCCGCGATCCGTTGCGCGATCGACTCGTCATCCCAATAGCCGTTGCGCGTGTACTCGGCGATGACCTCGGGCGGGAAGACGGCGACATCCATGCGCCGCGACCATACCGGCCGGGCACCGCACGGGCCGCGCCGCGTCGGGCGACTGTCTAACCCGCGGGCGGCGTGAACTGGCTGACCGTGAACGTCGCGCCCTGCGGGTCGCGGACGATCGTGGCCTTGGTCCACGCCGTGTCCATCGGTCCCGGGAGATCAGTGGCGCCCAACCGAAGCGCGGACGCGACCGCTTCGTCGCGATCGGCAACGGCAAAGGTGACGTGCCAGTGCGGCTGCTCACGGTCGTCGAGCGGAGCGAGCCACGCGATCGCGTCGGCGAAACCGGGCGGCGCCGAGATGGCGGCCTGGCGATCGTGAATATCGGGGTCGACCGTCGCGGCCAAGTGGTCGCCATAGCCGGGCCGCCGCCACATCGTCGACGTTTGACCACCGCCGAGATCGAGATCGTCGGCCTCCCAGCCGAAGACTCTTGCGTAGAAGGCCTTGGCCGCTTCGGTGTCGCCGGTGTGCAGGTCGCTGAAGTTCCAAGCTCCTGGCGCATTGACCAACTGCGCACCGAGGCGCCGGCGCGGTTGCCATAGCCGGAACTGCGCGTCGGTCGGGTCGACGAAGATCGCACTGCGCCCCGCCGGCCCGGCATCTTGTGCCGACTGGAGCAACCCACCGCCCTCGAGCATCACGACGCGCGCGACGTCATCCGCGTCGTCGACTGCAATGTAGGTGTTCCACATCGCGGCGGGCTCGGTGCTCGGAGCGATGGCGCCAACGTCGTGACCGTCGAGTTGCGCGATCAGATACGAGCCCGGCGCGCCTGGTGGCATGGCCTCCTCGAACGTCCAGCCGAACAACGTGCCGTAGAAATGACACGCGGCCGCGGGGTCGGGTTGCTCGCTGTCGATCCAGCAGGGCACCCCACTCGGATACGTTCGCATGTCAGCCATCGCTCACCGCCAATCGTCTCGGTATTCCATCGGCGCCGTCGCCAGGCCGCTCCCGGCACCGATTCCGTCGATCAATTCTGTGAACGCCTCCACCGCCGAGCGAGTAGGCATCCGGCCGAGCAAACTACGCGCTCGCTGGGTGTGCATCAACGGAGTGCCGAGTGCGGTCGACCATCGGCGCGAACCGTCGCGAACCAGAAGAGCTGTGCCGCAACCATTGGTTGCAGCGCGTCGCCTTCCTCTGCCGGCAGCGGTCGCCGCCAACGACGGTGGCGGCCTCGCGAGCGGCGCCGCCGGATCTCATCGGTCTATGAGCGAAGTCCTTGCATCATCAGATCGAACAATCGATCCGATTGACCCGCGCGGTCGGGGGCGTCCTCGGTGGCGAGGCCGATCGCATTGACCAGGCGGAGAAGGTCATCGATCTCGGTGTCTGCGCGCACGGTGCCTGATTGCTGCGCCCGCTCGAGCAGCTTGGCGCCGATGGCGTGCAACGCGTCGCAGGCGGTGGACGAGCCGCAACCCTGTTCGTCGAGCATCATGATCATGGCTTCGGCCGCCAGACCGCGGCAGGCGGACGATTGGCGCATCTGCTCGCGCAGCCACGTCGCGAGTGCCGCGGCCGGATCATCCGAAGTGAGCAGCTGCTCACCGCGCGACGTCGCGGCGTCGAGCGTCTCGCGAAACACCGCCTCGACGAGTACGTCACGGTTGGGGAAGTGGCGATAGAGCGTGCCGATGCCGACGCCCGCTCGGCGCGCGATCTCCTCGAGCGACGCGTCGGATCCGCTCTCGCCGAACACCTCCCGGGCGCCTGCGAGCACACGCGCCGCGTTGCGGCGGGCGTCGGCCCGTAGCCGGCGCTCGGGCTGCTGCGCGGTGCCTGCACCGGTATCCACTGCACTCCTGTTCGCCGACCGCGACAAAACGGGGAAAGAGGTTGACGAAACGGAGGGACCCTCCGGTACAGTACCGGAGGGTTCATCCGGATCAAGTGAGAAGTGTAGCCCCCGAAAGGCGCCGTCATGAGCAGAGCCAACGACACCGTGGAGTTCGAGCACCGCAACCTCATCCTGGCCGCGATGTGCCTCGCGCTCGTGATGGTCGTGGCGGGCGTGTCGATGCTGGCCACGTCGCTCCCACAGCTCGCCACCGACCTCGGCGCCAGCCAGTCGTCGCAGCAATGGATCGTCGATTCCTACGCACTAGCACTCGCGGCGCTGTTGCTGCCAGCGGGAGCGCTGGGCGACCGGTTCGGCCGGCGCAAGGCACTGATCGCCGGCGTGACGATCTTCGGCGGCGCCGCCGGCCTCTCGGCCGCCGCCACCACCCCCAACCAACTGATCGCCCTGCGGGCAGTCATGGGCGTCGGCGCCGCGCTGTTGATGCCCGGGACGCTGTCCACGATCACGAGCGTCTTCCCCGCCGAAGAACGAGCCAAGGCCGTCGGCATTTGGGCGGGCTTCGCCAGCGCCGGCGGCACGCTCGGAATCCTCATCTCCGGCGGCCTGCTCGAGTGGTTCTACTGGGGCGCGATCTTCATCGCCACCGCCGCAATCGCCGCACTCGCACTCATCGCCGTCGTCGTCGTGGTCCCGTCGACGAAGGCCACCGAACGCGTCGCCTTCGACCCGCTGGGGTCGGTCACCTCGGCGGTGGGCACCGGGCTGCTCGTGCTCGGGATCATCGAAGGACCAGAGCGAGGTTGGTCCAATCCCCTCACCCTTGTCGGCCTCATTGGCGGTGTCGCGGTGCTCGTCGCGTTCGTGCTCATCGAACTGCGCGCCACCGCTCCGCTCCTCGATCCGCGCCTGTTCGGGCACGCCGGGTTCGCGACGGGATCAGCTTCGCTCTTCTTGCAGTTCTTCGCGCTGTTCGCGTTCTTCTTCGTGTCGCTGCAATATCTCCAGTTCGTGCTCGGGTACGGCACGATGCTCGCAGCCGTCGCATTGCTGCCGATGGCTGTGGTGATCATGCCGGTGTCCGCGGTGTCCGGGACGTTGTCCGAGCGCTACGGCCATCGCCTCGTCGGTGGGGCCGGCCTCGCCGTATCGGCGGTGGGGTTCAGCGCGTTCGCGACGTTGGGCCGCGACAGCGGAATCTGGTGGTTCATCGTGGCGACACTCATCATCGGAACAGGAGCGGCACTGGCGATGACGCCGGCGACGAACGCGATCATCGCCTCGCTACCGCGCGCCAAGCAGGGGGTGGCATCCGCCGTCAATGACACTGCACGTGAGCTCGGCGCGGCCTTCGGCGTGGCCGTGCTCGGCAGTGCGTTCAACACCGGTTACCGGCATCGCATCGAAAGCCACCGCGAGTTGGCCACCGGCGTGATCGACCAAGCGAAAGAAGCACCGGCCATTGCAGTGCAGCTCGCCGATCAAATCCCCAACGGCAACACCCTCATCGACGCGACGCGAGACTCGTTCACCATCGGCATGCGCTACGCCGTGATCGCGGGCGCGGCCATCCTGCTGATCGGCGCGCTGTTCGTATGGTTCCACGGCGCGCATCGCACCGAGGAAGTTGTCGAGCCCGAGTTCGTCTTCGACTTCGCACCGGAGACCGAGACCGCCGCCTAATGGGGATCAACCAGTCGAGCTGATGGTTCGGGGAGGCTGGTTCCGAGCCGCTGGCCGGTGAGCACTTCCGCCGCCTGGAACTTGATTCCTAGGTCTAGATCGTGCCCCGGCCAGTGGATGGGAATGCCTGTAGCGCTGTTGGGGTGTCGTGCCGAGAGCACTGTTCCATTAGGTCGCCGCCGGGGGTTCTCGGGCTCGTGGGCAGACCGACCGAAGGGAGCGCAATGAGGATCTTCGTGGGCGATGATTGGGCTGAGGACCATCACGACGTCCATCTGATGAACGACGACGGCGAACGACTGGGGGCTCGGCGACTCCCAGAAGGACTCGAGGGGATACGCGGGTTCCATGAGCTCGTCGCCGCGCATGTCGATGACCCGTCGGAGGTGATCGTCGGAATCGAAACCGACCGGGGCTTGTGGGTCTCCGCGTTGGTCGGCGCCGGCTATCAGGTCTATGCGATCAATCCGTTGTCGGTCGCTCGTTATCGCGAACGCCACAGTGTCGCGGGCGCGAAGTCTGACGCGGGCGACGCGAAAGTGTTGGCCGATCTGGTTCGCACCGATCGGCACAATCATCGCCAGATCGCTGGCGACAGCGCCGACGCGGAAGCGATCAAAGTCCTCGCGCGCGGTCACCAGAGTCTGATCTGGGCCCGTACCCGGCACACCAACATGTTGCGCAGCGCTCTGCGTGAGTATTACCCCGCGGCGCTGGCAGCCTTTCCCGAGTTGGCTGATCGCGACACACTAGCGGTACTCGCGAAAGCGCCGACCCCCGCGCAGGGCGAACGCCTGTCGATCGGTCAGATCCAAGCCGCGCTCAAACGCGGTGGCCGGCAACGCAACCTCGAACGACGCGCCACCCAGATCCAAGCATCGCTGCGTTCAGCGCAGCTCGGCGCCCCGGACGCGGTGGCGGACGCGTTCGCCGCGACGACACGCGCCGCAGTGGGGATCATCGCCGAGTTGAACCGTCAGATCGATCTACTCGAAGCGACCCTGGCCGAACGTTTTAGGCAGCACCCGGACGCCGACATCTACCACTCCCTGCCAGGATTCGGTGTCGTACTCGGCGCCCGGGCACTCGGCGAGTTCGGGGACGACCCCAACCGCTACGCCAACACTAAATCACGACGCAACTACGCCGGCACATCACCACTCACCGTCGCGTCCGGCAAGAAAAAAGCCGTCCTCGCCCGCCACGTCCGCAACCGACGGCTCTACGACGCGCTCGACCAAGCCGCGTTCTGCTCACTCACCCAAAGCCCCGGCTGCCGTGCCCTCTACGACCAACGCCGAGCCGCCGGCGACCTCCACCACCAAGCACTGAGAGCGCTAGCCAACCGCCTCGTCGCCATCCTCCACGGATGCCTCCAACACCGCACCCCCTACAACGAACACACCGCCTGGGCACACCGAACACCCACACCCGAACGACAAGCCGCTTGACAACTTACGCCCCTGGGGTGTCTAGAGGCGCCCGAGGCTTTGGTTGCCCGCGGTGCGGACGCCTCTCGGGAGAATCGGAACGAATGTCACGCACGCGCCGAACCCCAAGCGGCGAGACTGAACGCGTGGAGACAATGCAGGCGGCCATCCAACGACTACGCGAAAACGGTTACGGCCTTGACCTGACTGCGGGCCCCGAGTCGCGGCTGCAGTGCGGGGCGTGCGGCGATTTCACTGATGCAGGCGACGTCACCGTCGAAGAAACCGTGCGGTTCGAAGGCGACTCGAATCCCGACGACCAGGCAATCCTGATCGCGGTGTCGGTTTCTTGCGGACACCGCGGCCTCTACGTCGCACCATACGGAGCGAACGCACCCGCCCTCGACGCCCAGCTTCTCCGCGCGCTCGCTGCGCGCTGACATGCCAGCTCGCATAAGCCCGTACCGACGCGCTGGCACCGTTCGCGCGGAGCCAGGACCCATCGAATCGTCGGGTTCAGGTAGACAGTGAACAGCGGCCAACCGCTCACGTCGAGACTTCGGTTTTCCTCATCAATGGCTCCACACGGGATGCGTACCAACTGGCCAACTAATCGAGATACCCGAAGCTCCGTCTGTCCCGCGTCAAGTAGTTGGCAGGATTTCTTTGGGTTGAAAGGTGGGTGTGGTCGGATCCGCGCGGCCGAGGTGGACCTCGGTGGGCCGGTTCCATGCGAGGGCTTCGTGAGGGCGGATCGCGTTGTATTCGATGCGGTAGTGCTCGGCTCTCTCGGCGAGCTCGATGGCGTCGTTGATCTCGTCGACGAACAACCGCTCGTACTTCAAGGTGCCGAACCCGCGTTCGCGTGACCCGTTCTGGCCCGGGCTCCGGACCCGGGTCCGGACGTGGTGCAGCTCGGGGTGCGTAGCGATGAACGCTTCGAAGCGGAACGACCGAAACGGGCCACCGTTGTCGGTCACGATCGTGACCGCCGGGACGATCTCGCCGGTGTCGCGGTCGAGGGCGCAGCGCTCGATCAACGCGAACCCGAACAGCGCCTGATGCTCGGCCAGCGCGAGCTCGACTGCGTCGATGGCGTCGTGTTGGTTCGCGGTCGGCGACACGTGGAACGCGTGCTCATACTTCGAGTAGTAGTCGCGGCATCCCGCGATGCGCCACGTCCCGCCGGTCGTGGTCTCGAACTCGGTGAAGTCGAGCTGCCACACCTGGTTCGGGCCGGTCGGTTCCCGGGCGAACGCGGCCTTGCGTCGCTCGGCGAGCCGGCGCCGTTCGCGCTGATAGTCAGCCGGCAGGATCAGGCCGTCGTCGCGCAAGGTGCGCAGCACCGTCGACTCCGACACGACGTGGCCGTCGTGGCGGGCCAACGCCCAGATCTTGCGATGCCCCCACGTCGGATGCGCCAACGCATGACGTGTCGCGGCGGGTCGGGCCCGGTCGCGTGCCGGGCGCGGCCACGGCCCTTTCGCGCTCCGGCCGGCGCGAGCGCGAGCTTGCCAACGGCGCCAGGTCCGTTCGGGCATGTCGATCAACGCGCAGAACCTCGTGGTCGACATGCCCGCCTCCACGCGGATCACCTCGAGGTCCTCGAAGGGCCCAAGCGGCCCTCAGCCGAGCGCTTCCACACCCGGATCTCGACCGCAGCCTCCCCGAGCGCCTGGGTCAACTCCGCGACCTCGGCCTCGAGCTGTTCCTCACGACTCGACGGACCCGACTTCCCCGCCGCCAACGCCGTCTTGCCGGCCTCCAAGAAGTCGGCCTTCCAGCGGCCGATCGACTGCTCGGACACCTTCTCGCGGCGGGCCGCCTCAGCGACACTCAACTCCCCCGCGATCACCGCCAACACGATCCGAGTCTTCTTCTCAACAGGAATAGATGGTGGTCTTCCCATGACGTGGATTCTCCTTCAGGACTGACACAACAGCCCTGCCAAGAATCTTGATGCGCGACAACCTCACACAAAGAATTCAACACCCCCGCCGGGTACGGCTACACCAAAAAGTTGGGTTATCACCCGATCCTCGCGACACGCGCCGAT
>JBDTLT010000031.1:0-36407 GCA_039934635.1 Acidimicrobiales bacterium | reverse complement strand
CGCGGCGAATCCCGCCTCACGCTGAGACGAAGACGCGGTAGGGCTGGCGCAGCACGCGCGTCCTCGGCGAGTCGGGGTCGGGGAGCGCTCGTAGGGCGTCGATCACCGGTTGTACGATGGCGCGCCAGCGCGTGTCGTCGAGCTCCCACAACGGTGCGTATTGACGGTCTTCGACCAGTTGCGCCTGGTCCTTGGGCGACTGCTCGAACTCGAGCGCGACCGCGCCGGTGGCGACTGTGCGCAGCCCGGCCATCGTCGGCAAGTCGAGATCGGTGGCAGGATCGGGCCGATCCAACTCGTTCAACCGAGTGAAGATCTGTCCGATCTCGTCTGGCTGTGGCTCGGGTCGCGCCGCGATGACGATCACGCGGCCGCCGGGACGGACGATGCGCGCCGCATCGCGTAGAGCGGCGACGGGTTGGGCAATGTGGTGGAGGGACCACACGAATATCGCCGTATCGACCACGTGATCGCGCAGCGGCATCCGTTCGCCCGTCGCACAGATGATCCGACCGTGCAGACGTGGCCGCGCTCTTGCCAACATCGCCTGCGAGATGTCGACGCCGAAGACGGTGTAGCCGCGCCGCTCGAATGCGGCGGCAACGATGCCAGTGCCGACGCCGACGTCGAGCACACGAGGCCCGCACAACTCGGGCGTGATGGCCAACGCGATTGCCTCAGCGCGCGACTCGCCACCGCGCAGTTCCTCGTAACGGTCGGCGATGCGGTCATAGTTCCGAGAGGCCACAAATCGACTCTAGATCGCCGCGACCAACGTTAGTGTCCGCAATATGCAGCGGCCCGTAGACAGGAGAGAAGGCGTTCGCTTTCTGCCGCCATGGGAGATCGGCGACGTGGCCGGGCCTGTCGTTGCGATCGACGTCATCCGCGCCTTCACCACTGCGGCATACGCACTCGCAGCAGGCGCGCGCGAGATCTGGCTCGTTGCCGAAGTCGACGAAGCGCTCGCGTTCAAGCAACGTCATCCCGGCGCGCTCGCGATGGGCGAGGATCACGGGCGGCAGCCGGCAGGATTCGACTTCTCCAACTCGCCAGTTGCCGTCTCGCGTGCCGATCTGTCGGGCCGAGTCATGGTGCAACGCACGTCGGCCGGCACGCGTGGCGTGACCGCCGCGCACAATGCGTCGCGGCTGTGGTGTGCGAGCCTCGTCTGCGCATCGGCGACCGCTCGTGCGCTCAACCGCAGCAATGCCGGCACACCGACCTATCTCATCACCGGACGATTCCTCGACGGGGGCCCGTCGTCAGGCGACGACGACCTTGCAACGGCGCAGCTCATCGAAAGAGCACGGGTGGGCTTGCCGATCGATGCGCCGGCGACCGCCGCGTTCGTCGCCAACTGTGACGAAGCGATGTTCACGCTGCGGCTCGGCGACGGTCACGTGGACCCTGATGACATTGCGTACGCGACGCGCGTCGATGCATTCGATTTCGCGATGGAAGTGACGCGCGTCGGCGGCGCGCTTCGTCTCGATATCACGCGGTAGGGTCGCGACGATGTCCGAACCCGTATCGAGCTACATGAACGTGACGCCCGCGCAGGCCCGCGCACAGCGATTGGCGGCTGCGTTGCCGCGACACGACGACGGCCTTGCCGGCATCGACGACTTCGTGATCCCCGGGCGCGCCGGCCCGATCGGCGCTCGGGTCTACCGTCCGCAGGGGGAATCACCACTCCCCGCAGTGGTGTACTTGCACGGAGGCGGATGGGTTGTCGGCGACCTCGACACGCACGATGCGACGACGAGCGCGCTCGCCGCGCGGTCGGGTTGCGTGGTCGTTTCGGTCGACTACCGGTTGGCGCCCGAGTTCCCGTTTCCCGAGGGTTTGGAGGACTGCTACGACGCGTTGCGTTTCGTCGCCGAGCACGGCGAGGAACTCGGCGTGGATCCCAAACGCATCGCAGTGGCGGGGGATAGCGCCGGCGGCAACCTCGCGGCCGCGCTCTGTCTGGTCGCGCGCGAGCGCGGCGGTCCCGCGATTGCGTTTCAATTGTTGGTCTACCCGGCGACCGACCACTTCGGTGACTGGCCGTCCTATACCGAGCTCGGCGATGGTCGCCACGGGCTCAGCCTCGGCTTGATGCATTGGTTCAGCGACCATTATCTGCTCGATCGTGCGGATGCCGAGGACTGGCGCGCGTCGCCGGTTCGCGCCACCGATTTCGCGGGTCTGCCCCCGGCGCTCGTGCTCACCGCGGGATACGACCCACTGCGCGACGAGGGCGAGGCCTACGCCGCGCGTCTTGCGCAAGCGGGTGTGGCAACGACAGTGCATCGGTATCCGACCGCGGTGCACGGGTTCTTTGCGCTCGGCGATACCGAAGTGCGCCAAGCCGGTCTCGATGAAGCCGCGGCCGCACTGCGCGCCGCACTCTGACTCGGCGCGCCGCACTCTGAAGTCCTAGTGGCGCGGTTCGCCCATGAGGCCGGACTGTGGCGCGGCCGTTGCCCACATCACACGGTGCTCGAGTCGCACGATGCGCCACTCGCCGTTGCGTGATTCGAGACCGAACACGTACTTGACGCCGCGGATCACACCGTGGGGTTCGTCGCCGGCGCTGACCGCGAGCACGAGGCAACCGGCGGTCGCATGCGCCGATGTTCCCTCGACCACCGCGCTGACCGGCCCGAGGTTGTGGATCGTGCCTTTGAGCCGCTCGAGCCGCTCGATCATCTCGACGATGGGCTCGACACCGGTGGTGAAGGGCTGACCGACGTAGCTCGACTGCACGTCGTCGAAGAAGCACGTGCGCAACGTGTCGAGATCGACGGCATCGACGGCCGTTGCATAGCGATGGAGGACGCGGATGCAGCGCAGTTCGTCGAGTAGATCGTCAGCACCCATGAGCCGGTGCCCCCTTGCCTTGGTCGCTCTGGCCGAGGCGCGCTCGCGCCATCTCCAGTCGGCCCGCCTGCGATTCGTCGCGCGAGCTGACGATGGGCAACAAGTGATCGAGCAACGTGTCGCTGATCTCGCGGAGCTGCACCAACTGCTCGGGGGAAAGCAGGTCGAAGAGATGCGTTCGCACGCTCTCGACGTGATCGGGTGCGGCCGCTTGCAGCGCAGCGAAGCCGGCTTCGGTGAGCACGGCCAGCGAGCCGCGGCGATCGCTCGGGCAACTCTCACGGCGCACCCAGCCGAGCTCTTCGAGGCGGGTGACCGCGTGACTCAGGCGGCTGCGCGACGACTGTGTCGCGTCGGCGAGCTCGCTCATCCGCCGCGCCCGCAGGGGTGACTCGGAGAGCATCACGAGCACTTCGTAATAGCTGAACGGCATGCCCGCGTCGCGCTGGAGGTCGCGCTCGAGCTCGTCCCACAACAGCCGAGTCGACAGGATCCAGGCGACCCACGCTCGGCTTTCGTCGTCGTCGAGCCATCTCGGTTGCGTGGCGGTGGTGGGGCGGGCAGGGCTCATGCCCAAATCCTAGGTGCTGGAAGAGGTAGTTGATCTTTCAACAAAATCTGCTACAATGTTCAATAGTTGAAAGTTCAAATGAACTGACACAAGGAGCCCCCCATGAGCCTTCTCGAATCCAGCGCCCTCCCCACGAATCTCACCGGCACGTGGCGGATCGACCCCGTCCATTCCGAGGTCGCGTTCAGCGTCCGCCACCTGATGGTCAGCAAAGTCCGGGGCCGTTTCGGGGACTTCGGCGGCACCCTCGTCATCGCCGAGAACCCGCTCGAGTCGCACGTCGAGGCGGTCGTGGCCTTGGCGTCGATCGACACCGGCAACGAGGGTCGTGACGAACACGTGCGCTCCGCCGACTTCTTCGATGTCGGCGTGCACCCCGAGCTCACGTTTCGCTCGACGGGTGTCCGCGCCGATGGCGACGACTTCATCGTCGACGGTGAGCTGTCGCTGCATGGAGTGACCAAGCAGGTACCGCTGCATGTCGAGGTGACCGGCTTCCAGGCGACCACTCCGTTCGGTGACACCCGCGTCGGCTTTTCGGCGACAGCAGAGATCAACCGTGACGACTTCGGCATCACGTTCAACACCGTGCTCGAAGGCGGCGGTGTCGGCCTCGGGCGCAAGATCCAGATCGCGCTCGAGATCCAAGCAGTGCGAGAAAACTAAACGAAATTGCGGTTAACTGGGCTCGACGAGGCTATCTCGGTCGTCGAGCCCAGCCCGCAGTAGCGCACGGGCGGCCCACCGCAGCACTTCGAGTGCTTCGTCGTCGTCGTCGATGCGACAGACATCTTTCATGATTGCGAGCGCGTCGATGTTCATGGTCAACGCCAGCGCGTAGCGCAGCCGATTCCACTGTTGGTCCGACAGGTCGGCGCGCACAGGCTCGAGCACGCGATCCAACCACCGCATGCGCCGGCCTTCACGCACGGGCGGGGTGTCGTCGTTGCCATGGTTTTCGAGCCACATGTCTTGGTACAGGCGCAGCGCGGTGCGCATCGCGACCTCGTCGGACAACGCGATCGGGTTGATCGTGTCGAGCACGACCAGAAGTCGCTCCTCGACGTCATCGGTGGTCAGATTGGCGAGTGCCGTTTCGACCGGAGCCACCAGTGGCGTGAGGCTGGTTATCTCGAGGAGTAGGGCCTCCTGGGTGGGGAAGTAGCGGTAGGCCGTGGCGCGCGAGACCTTTGCTTCTTCGGCCGCCTCCGCGACGGTCGGTGGCGCGCCCCGGCGCAGCATCGCGGTCGCGGCGGCAACGAGCGCGGAACGGGTTCGTTCCTTCTGATTCGCGCGAAAGTCTTCGTTGTGCGAGACGTTCATCTCGTCACGATACGTGAATCTCGGCCAGTTCCCCTCGTTTCCACCGTGTGAACAAACCGCTCGAGGGGTGTTCGCGGCTTGCACGGCCGCCGGCCCGCCCCCTAGCCTCGTTGGCAAGCTGCTTGTCTGACAAGCAGCTTGCCTGCAGCTGAACGATCGATCGAGCCGGAAGGTTGTGGTGAGTGACCGATCCCCTGAAGCTCACTCGTGAGACCCTCGTCGATCGGCTCACGACGCAACTGCGCCAGCAGATCCTCGCGGGTCGGCTGAGCCCCGGCCAGACCATGCCGTCGGAGCGGGCGCTGCGTGAAGCATTCGGGGTCGGACGCACAACCGTTCGCGAAGCGCTCAACGGGTTGATCGCATCAGGCTTCGTCGAGCGCCGCAACAATCAGCTCGTCGTCTGTGATCCTGCCCTCCTGCCCGAGCACGAGGTCGACATCGCGTCGCTGGCGGCTCGTCTCTCGGTCGCCGACGTATTCGAAACTCGCAAGGCGCTCGAAACGAAAGCGGTAGAGCTCGCGGCGCGTCACTGGGCCGACGACGATCTCAAGCCGTTGCAGCGCGCGGTGGATTCGATGCGCCTCGCCGGCAACAACGAGGAGTACCACGCAGCCGACGTCGAGTTTCATCTCGGCGTCGTGTCCGTTGCCAAGAACGCGGTGTTGGGACAGGTCTACGAGTCGTCCTCGGGGTTGTTCTTCAAGCTTCCGAGCTTCTGGCGCGTCTTCAGTGGCGAAACGCAGTCTTCTCATTCTCCCATTGCGGGTTGGGAAGGTCATCAGCGAGTGCTCGATGCGATCGAACGACGCGACATCGCCGTCGCGGTGGAGACGACCATCGAGTTGTTGGACCGAGTGCAAAACGTATTGATCGACAGAGTCGCGCGCGCCGAAGGCGCGCCTCACGGAGGCTGACTGTGCGGCAGGGCTACAGGGTCATCGACGTCGATACACACGTGACGCCGAGCTACGAAGTTTTGATGCGTTACGCGGACAGCGCGCTGCGCGATCGTGCCGGCGAGATCGAGCCCCACGTGCGCAAGACGAAACCGGTCGCCGGGCGCGGGCATCCTGATCACGAATACGGCGTCGTGAGAGTGAACCCCTACCCGTTCGATCGCATGGCGGGTCGCAAAGAGGGTGCCGCCGATTCCGCCGAAGGCGGGAGCGTCGGTGCCGGGGCGCGCGGTGCGCTCGAAGGGCGCACTCGCAACGACGCGCGGACACTCGTCCACGACAACATCCAGCACGACAACGCCGCGGGCCGACTGCTCGACATGGACGTCGAAGGCGTGGACATCAACTTCATCATCCCCGGCACCTGGGCGCCGGGCAGCTCTGCGCTCGAGCTCGAACTCGCGAAGTTGATGCACCAGGCATATCACCGCTATCTCGACGACTACACGAGCGCTGACTCGCGCCGGCTCAAGGGTTTGATTCTCGCCCACGCCGGCGACCCCAAGTGGGCGGCACGCGAGATAACGAAGCTGGCCGAGAAGGACTGGGTTGCGGGTGTGTGGATCGTGCTGCCCGAAGGGTTGCCGGTCGACGATCCTGATCTCGACCCGATCTTCGCGGCGATGAACGAAGCGAACCTTCCGATCGTGCATCACTCGTTCTTCTACGAGGCGCCGTACTTCCCGGGCTATCGCGACGTATGGGGCAATGCGGCGTTCGCCCGCACGGCGGCCCATCCGTGGGGCGCACAACGGTTGCTCGGGTACGTGATGATCAGCGGCTTGCTCGATCGCTATCCGAACCTGCGCGTGGGTACCGTCGAGACCGGGCACGGATGGCTGCCCAACTTCATCTTGCGACTCGACAAACAGATTCGTTTCGTTTCGAACGGCACTGTGCCGCCCGAGCTCGAGCACACACCGATCGAGTTCGTCGAGATGGGTCGCATCTTCTGCGCGATCGAGCCCTTCGAGGGACCACAGATGACAAAGGCAGTCATCGACATTCTCGGCGACCATGTTTTGATGTACGAATCCGACTTTCCCCATCCAGAGTGCATGTTCCCCGACACCACCGATCACGTCATTGCCTGGCGCGACGTCATCGGCGAGCCGGCGACGCGCAAGCTGATGGGGGAGAACGCGGCACGATTCTTGCGACTGGCGTCGACACCGTGGGACGACATCACCGACCGACCGCCCGCCGGCTCGGTCAGCGGCTCGCGTTCATAGCGGATGATGGGCGGCGGACGCGACATGGACACCGACTTCGCACTGGAGCTGGTCGCAACGGCGCGTGCGATCGGCAAGGAGCGCGGGCTGACCGTCACTGTCGCAGTGGTGGACGCCGCCGGGCATCCGGTTGCGCTGGCGCGGGGCAAGAACTGGCACGGCCCCTATATCGCATTCGGCAAGGCCCGCCTCTCTGCCGCATTTCGCAAACCCACCGGCGTGTTGCTGGAGCAGTGGGCCGACCGCCCGCTCTTCGCGCAAAGCCTCACCGAGGTCATCCCCGGCGGGGTCACGTTGAACCCGGGCGGCTATCCGATTTTCGACGGCGATTCGTGCATCGGCGCGGTCGGCGTCGGTGGCGGATCACCCGACGAAGACGATCTCGTGGCGCAATTGGCTGTTCAAGCCATGTCCGCCCGTACGACCGCAAATGGAAACACCTAGCGGACCATGCCAAACGGCGAAGGAGGTTACGTCCGATGCGACTAACACGGTGCCGGCGACTGCTGTTCGCTGCCACAATTTTTGGCCTCGTCGCGGCCGCATGCGGTGGCGACGATACGGAAGGCAGTGGGGCGGCAGAGCCCGGCGTCTCCACGACCGCGGCCGGCCCGACTACGACCAAGGCACCGGTGGCCGCGGCGAACGCGAAGCCCCTCGTCATTGCGATCGGCACCGAGCCGGCGACCATCGACGCGCAAGCCGTGATCGACCGCAGTTCGCGCGTCTTCACCGGCAACGTCTTCGAGACGCTGCTCGGCCGTGATCGCGACGCGAAGATCGTCCCGTTGCTCGCGCTGTCGTATTCGTCGGTCAACGACACCACATGGCGATTCGTATTGCGCCAGGGTGTGAAGTTCCACAACGGTGAGGATTTCAACGCCGAAGCTGCTGCCTACAGCGTGAATCGCATCATCAGCAAGACCTACAAGACACTGCGCACGTCGTACATCACGGGTATCACCGGGGCCAAGGTCGTCGACCCGTACACCGTCGACATCACGACCGACGGCATCAACGCGGTGCTACCGATCCAGATGACGTCACTGGCGATGGTTCCGCCAAAGGCGGCGGCCGACGCCAGCTTCTTCGAGAAGCCTGTCGGTACGGGCCCATACCAGTTCGTCTCGTGGGACCGCGGCCGTCAGATCACGGCCAAGCGCTTCGACGGCTACTGGGGCACCAAGCCGACGACGTCCGACTTCATCGTGCGCATCATCCCGAACGCGCAGACCGCATTGTCGGCGTTGCAGACCGGCGAGGTCGACCTCGTTCTCGATCTGCTGCCCGAGCAGAAGTCGTTGGCGCCCAAGTCCGTCTCCGTGCCGGCCACCGAGTTCAGCTACATCGCGTTCAACACCTACAAGCCCGAACTC
Organism: Acidimicrobiales bacterium; assembly: GCA_039934635.1. Taxonomy (GTDB): domain Bacteria; phylum Actinomycetota; class Acidimicrobiia; order Acidimicrobiales; family WLNW01; genus DATLFA01. The sequence goes on along the minus strand of JBDTLT010000031.1, from coordinate 28,078 downwards.
AAGGATGCACGGGTGCGACTCGCCATCAACATGGCCATCGACAAGGACTTGATCGCGAAGACCATCTACGGCGGCGAAGGTACGCCCAGCAACGCGCAGATGGTCTCGAAAGGCATGCTCGGGTTCAACTCCAAGCTCACACCGATCAAGTACGACGTCGAGGGCGCAAAGAAGTTGTTGGCCGACGCCGGTTACCCCAACGGGTTTGCCCTGACGCTCAACACGCCCCGAGAGCGCTACTTGAAGGGTGAAGAGACGTCGCAGGCAGTTGCCGAGATGCTGAAGAAGGTGGGCATCACCGTCACGGTCAATCTCATCGAGTTCACCAAGTTCCAGACCGATGGCCGTATCGCCGGCGACAAGCCGGGCGCGTTCGACCTGAAGTACGCGTGGAACTCGAACGAGTGGTTCGACGCCAGCCGTCTCATTGCCCACATCACCTGCAAGGGCACGAGCTCGAAGTACTGCAACCCCGAGGTCGATCAGTTGATGACCGACGCGGTCAAGACGCTCGATCAGGCGAAGCGCCAGACGATGTACGAGCGGGTGTACGAGATCATGTCCACCGACCCGTACACGGTCTATCTGCTGCAGCAAAACCTCATCTACGGCATGACGAAGCGCCTCGAGTGGCAACCACGGCTCGACGACGAGTACTTCGTCAAGGAGATGCTCCTCACCTCCTGATCCACCGCCAGGTCACCGTGTCACGGCGCCCCGCGAGGGGGGCCGTGACACGGTGCACCTTTTCACGAAAGGGTCACTCGCCTCCATGACCACGACCGGCCAACGAGTCTCGATGTTGCGATTCCTCGTCACGCGACTGCGCGACGGCTTCGTCGTACTCCTCTTGGTGCTCGTCGTGGTCTTCTTCTTGTCGTCGGTCGTCGGTGATCCTGCCGAAGCGATGGCACCCGCCGATTCGACACCCGAGCAGATCCAACGCTTGCGCGAGCAACTCGGTACCGACAAGCCGCTCGCCGAGCAAGCGGTCGACTACTTCGGTGGCATCGCCCACGGCGACTTCGGTGAGTCGTTATGGCAGCAGCGACCTGCCATCGATCCCGTGCGCGAAGCGTTGCCCGCCACCATCTACTTGTCGATCGCCGGCATCGTCGCGGCGGCCATCCTGGGGACGGTCGCCGGGATCATCGCCGGAACCAGACCCAACGGTATTTTCGACCGCGTCGCGAACATGATCGCGATGGCGGGCATCTCGGTGCCGACCTTCTGGCTGGGCATGGTGCTCATCGTCATCTTCGCGGTGCGGCTCGGTTGGGTGCCGACGTCGGGGAACATCGGCTGGAAGAGCATCATCCTTCCCGCGACCGCGATCGGGATCGAACACGGTGGTCGCATCTTCCAGCTGGTCCGGTCGGGCACATTCGACGAGTTGAACAAGCCCTACGTGCTCGTGGCGCGGTCGAAGGGGCTTGCCGGCCGAGTCGTGGTGTGGAAGCACATCCTCCGCAACGCGGCAGTGCTCATCATCACGACCATCGGGTGGGAATACGTGCGCCTGTGGGGCGGCGCAATGATCGCAGTCGAAGTTGTGTTCGCGTGGCCCGGTATCGGTCAGTTGGTGATCAACGCGGCTGACCGTCAGGACTTCCCGGTGCTGCAAGCGGGCATCATCGTCGCGGGCCTGTTCGTGGTGCTGTCGAACCTCGTCGTCGACACCTTTTACCGTGTCGTCGACCGGCGACTGCAGGTGGCGTGATGTCGGTCGTCATCGAGACCCGCACACAAGCGACGTCGACGCGCGGCCGACGCGTTCGCGATATCGCGCATGCGATTGGCTCTCGCTCATGGTTGATCTGGGTCGCGTTCCTCGCCTTCATCGTGATTTGCGCAGTGTTCGGCGCGAAAATCGCGCCCCATGATCCACTCGAACAGTCATTGCTCGACCGGCTCAAACCCCCGTTCAGCACAACCGACAACGGCTTCCATTTCCTCGGTACCGACGCGTTGGGCCGCGACCTCTTCTCACAGGTGATCAAAGGCGCTCGTCTCACCGTGTTCATCGCGACCGTCTCGATGTTGATCGGCTCGGTCATCGGCATCAGCCTCGGCATGGCGGCCGGGTTCTACGGCGGCATCGTCGACCGGCTCATCATGCGGCTGGCCGAAGCACAGACCGCCATGCCGATGTTCCTCGTCGCCATCTTGTTGATCATCTTGCTCGGTCCGAACGTGATCAACCTCGTCCTCATCCTGCCGACGCTCGTCTGGCCGACCTTTGCGCGCATCGTGCGCGCCGAGACACTGCGCCTGCGCGAGACGCCGTTCATCGAAGCCGCGGTCGCGGTGGGGTGCACCGGGCGCAGCATCATGTGGCACCACCTCCGCCCCAACTTGTTGTCGCGGATCGTCGTGCTCGGTGTCATCTCCACCGGACAGGTCATCCTCGCGGAGGCCGGCCTGTCGTTCCTGGGCGCCGGCGTGCAACCGCCGGACACCACATGGGGTCTGCTCATCGCCGACGGCCGGCAATATCTCGCAACCTCGTGGTGGCTGACCATCACGCCCGGCATCGTGCTGGGGCTCACCGTGTTGTCGCTCAACATGCTGGGCCGCCGCTACGCGAACCTGGCCGAGGCCCGCCGATGAGCGCGACTGTCGCCAATCGAGCGAGGGGCGCGGCGCCGTTGCTCGACGTCTCGGATCTCACCTGTTCGTTCGTGACCCGCTCCGGCGACGTCCGAGCGGTCGATGGAGTCAGCTTCTCGATCGCCGAGGGTCAATCTCTCGGGGTCGTCGGTGAGTCGGGCTGCGGCAAGAGCGTCACCGCGCTCAGCCTCGTCCGATTGTTCCCGCCGACGTCCACCGTGCGCCTGTCCGGCCGCGTCGAGTTCGACGGCCTCGACTTGATGCATGCCAGCGAAGCCGAACTGCGCTCGGTGCGGGGCCGTCAAATATCCATCGTTTTCCAAGATCCGCTGACCTCGCTCAACCCCGTGATCCCGGTCGGTGAGCAGATCGCCGAGTCGGTGCGGTTGCACCTCGGGTTCTCGCGCAAGGCGGCGCGTGAACGGGCGATCGACCTGTTGAGCCGGGTGGGCATTCCCGATCCGCAGCAGCGCGTCGACGACCTCCCGGTGCGCTTCAGCGGCGGCATGCGCCAGCGCGTGATGATCGCTATCGCGATCGCCTGCGAGCCCAAGCTTTTGATCGCCGACGAAGCGACGACCGCGCTCGACGTCACGATCCAGGCGCAGATCCTCGCACTGCTCGATCAGCTGCGACGCGATTTCGGGATGGCGCTGATGGTGATCAGTCACGATCTCGGCGTCGTCTCGGCGATCTGCGACAGCGTGCAGGTCATGTACGCCGGCGTGATCGTCGAGCGCGGGCCGGTACGCCGGATCCTCGAAGAGCCGGAGCACCCGTACACGCGCGGCCTGCTGCGCCTCGTGCCGCGTCTCGACACGATGCGCCACCATCGGCTGCGTCCCATCCCGGGTCAGCCTCCGCGGTTTCTCAGCGAGCAGACCGGGTGCCGGTTCTTGCCGCGGTGCGAGCACGCGACCGATCGGTGCCACGAGACTCCGCCGTTGATCGACGTCGGACACCGTCATTCGAGCTTGTGCTGGTTGACCGACGACAAGATGCGTTCCGAAGCGGATTCGCTGGCCCCGGGAGCGGGCCGATGAGCGCGGTCGAAATCCCCACCCGCGACACGGCGCCGACCGCCGTCGACGCCACGGCCCTGTTGCGCATCGAGCATCTCACCGTGCGCTACGCCACCGACAGCGGCGACACCATCACGCCGGTCGACGACGTCTCGATCGAGATCCATCCGGGCGAGACGCTCGGCCTCGTAGGAGAGAGTGGTTGCGGCAAGTCGACGCTCGGGCGGGCGATCCTGCGCCTGCTCCGCCCCGACAGCGGCAGCATCCTCTTCGACGGCCGAGAGCTCGTCGATCTCGAAGGACGGGCGCTGCGAGCGGTGCGCCGCCACTTGCAGATCGTCTTCCAGGACCCTCGCGGATCGCTCGATCCGAAGATGACCGTCAGTGAGATCGTGGGTGAGCCGCTGCGGGTGCATCAGGTCGGCGCGAAGGCGGATCGCAAGCATGCAGTGATCGAAATGCTCGACTCGGTCGGACTCGACCCGTCATACCTCGACCGCAACCCGACCACACTCTCCGGTGGACAGCAGCAACGCATCGGCATCGCACGCGCGTTGATCACGCGTCCCAAGCTAGTGGTCTGCGACGAACCGGTCTCTGCGCTCGATCTGTCGGTGCAGGCACAGGTGATCAACCTCTTGCAAGACCTCCAACGCGACCTCGGCGTCAGCTATTTGTTCATCGCGCACAACCTTGCCGTCGTGCGTCACCTCTCCGACCGAGTTGCGGTGATGTATCTCGGCCAGATCGTCGAACAGGGCCCGGTGCACCAGGTATTCGCACGCCCACTGCATCCGTACACGCAGGGACTGTTGGCGTCGGTATTGCGCACCGACACCGGGGCGCACGACCGTCTCGACGAGGCCCAACAATTCGTCAAGGGCGACATACCGAGCCTTCACGATGTGCCCAAAGGCTGTCGCTACAACACACGGTGTCCGTTCGCACAAGAGCGCTGCTTCGAAGAGCGGCCGGTGCTCGAATTGGCCGAGGGTGAACACGCCGAGGACCACTGGGTCGCCTGCCACTTCTGGCGCGATCTCGACGGCCTACCGAAGAGTTTCAGGGCTCGATGAGGAGCGAGGAGACACCGATCGTGAGCGCACCAATCGTCCAGCCCATAACGAGCGACGACGCCCCTACGCCAACCGGGCCGTTCCATCACGCGACGCGTCACGGGTCGTTTGTCTTCACCTCGGGCCAGGCGGGGCGCAACCGTGAAACCGGCACGATGGGCGACGTCGGGGAGCAGGTCGATTGGGCGTTGCGAAACATCGCCGCGATCCTCGCGTCGGCCGGCTCGTCGATGGACAACGTGGTCAAAGTGACGTTGATCCTGCGGGACGACGTCACCGACATGGCTCCCGTCAACGAGGCCTACAAGCGTCACTTCACCACACTGCCCGCGCGCACGTCGTTCTTCGTGAGCCGGCTGAAGAACCCGGACATGCTGGTAGAGGTCGAGGCGGTGGCCGTTGTCGGTTAGCTCTGCCTCCGGTCAGCGCGGCGCGGTCGCGGCGGGTCACCGCCTTGCCGCCGATGTCGCGCGCGACGTGCTGTGCGACGGCGGCAGTTCAGTCGATGCGGTGATCGCCGGCTCGGCGGTGCAGTGCGTGGTCGAGATGCCATGGTGTGGCCTGGGCGGCGACGCGTTCGCACTCGTGCGAGAAGTCGACGGCACGGTGCATGCGCTCAACGGCAGCGGGTGCGCGCCGCACGACATTGCCCGCGTACTCGGTCGGGGCGAGCGCGTGCCGCGGTTCGGTCCGCTGTCCACCGGCGTACCGGGCCTCGTCGACGCGTGGTACGAGCTGCACGACCGTTTCGGCAAGATGCCGATGAATGTGTTGCTCGGCCCGGCGTGTCGCATCGCTCGAGATGGGGTAGCCGACCCGAGGTTGACGAGGGCGCTGGGAAAGCTGCCCGGCATCGACGGTGGCGACCAACTCGCGTCGCTCACCGCGCCCGACGGACAATTCCGTCAGCCCGACCTCGCCGAAACGCTGGCCGCGATCGCCACCGAGGGTCGCAGTGTGTTCTACGAGGGCGAGATCGGTGCCCGCATCGCGGAGCATGTGCTCGATCGTGGCGGCGCACTATCGCGCGACGACCTGGCCGCGCACCGGTCCGACTGGTGCGATCCGGTATCGAGCACGTACCGAGACGCGACGATCTATACGCAGCCTCCGGTGTCGATGGGCGTGCTGTTGCTCGTGGCGTTGCGCCTGTTCGAACGCCTGCAACCCGGTGGTGTCAGCGGTGACCCCGTTGACGCGATCGACGCAATGATCCGCATCAAGAAGATCGTCTTCGGGCGAGTGTTCCCTCGACTCGGCGACCCGCGCGCGGTGAAGAATCCCGATGTGCTCGACGAGAGGTTTCTCTCCGAACTGCACGATGACGTCGTCGCCGACCTCGCGCTCGCCCCGAGCGGGGCGGACACCACGACACTTGCGGTTACGGGCACCGACGGTGCGACCATTTCGTTCATCCATTCGTTGTTCAACGAGTTCGGCGCGCGCGAGTTGGTGGCCGGCGCCGGCATCGTGTTGAACGATCGACTCGCCAACCTCTTCGTTGACGCGGAGCAGCCCAACGGGCTGGTCGGCGGCAAGCGGCCGATGCATACGCTGCACAGCTACATCGTGGAGCGGGCCGACGGCACGGTCATCGCCGGCGCCACGCCCGGGGGCCGGGGCCAGATCCAGACCAACCTTCAGGTGCTCGTCGACATCATCGATCGAGGCAGTGACATCGCGCACGCCATCGATCGCCCGCGGTGGGTGCACGGCATGCCCCGCACCTCTGCCGTCGACGACACGGTCTACATCGAGGCCGACCTGACCGATCATCGCGCGCCGCTGACCGCCAAGGGCCATCACGTCGAGGTGCTCGACGGCGACAAAGACGATCAATTCGGGAGCTGCACCATCGTGGCGGCGAACGCCAACACCCGCACCGCGGCCGCGGACCGACGTCGGTCGGCTGCCGCGGTCGCCTACTGAGGAGTATCTGATGAGCACAGTCGCAACTACGTCACGTGGCATCCGCTATCCATTCCCGATCGATCGCAGTCGCTACAAGTGGCCGACGTTCTCTGAAGCCGAATTCGCGCGCCGGCATCAGATCGTTCGTGACTTCATGGACGAACACGATCTCGAAGCCCTGTTGATCACGGGCAACAACAGCATTTGGGAGCGGGGGTGGGCCAACATCCGGTGGGTTACCAACTACATGGGCACGATGGAGCTGGACTGCACCTGCGTGTTCCCCCGCGAAGGAGACCCGATGCTGGCCGTGCTGGGCCTCAATGGGCGGCTACCCGATCGCATCGCCCGCTCGATCGTCACCGACGTGCGGGGACAACTCAACACATCGGGTGTGATCGTCGATCGCATCAACGAGCTCGGCTTGGGGAAGGGCCGCATCGGCATCATCACTCCCGCTCCGTACATCGACATCAGCCACGACCATCATCAGGCGCTCGTGGAGGCGTTCCCCGACGCCGAGTTCCCCCGGTTCTCCGACGAGTTCTGGCTGAAGCGCATCGTGATGTCGGCCGAAGAGCTGGCGTGCATCGACGAGGCCGGCCGCATCGGTGACGCGGCGGTGTCCGCGATCATGGACCGGCTGAAGCCGGGTATGCGCGAGATCGACCTGTTCAACATCATCTACGACGTGTTCTCCGTCGAGGGCGCCGAGATCCCGTGCATGGTCCTCGCGGCAAGCGAGAACATGTTCCACCCCGACAGCGCGTTTCAGCGCCCCCGACCGATCGATCGAACGATCGAGAAGGGCGACATCTTGTTGTTGGAGCTCGGTGCACGCGATGGCCACGGCTACGAGGCACAAACCGGCAAGCCGATCACGTTCGGCCCGCCGCCGCCCGACTATCAAGAGATGCTCGACGTGTGCTTCGAGGCGTACCACGCGATCGTCGATGTCTTGAAGCCCGGTTGTACGGCCAAGGACATCCGCCAGGCCGGACAAGTCATCCACGACCGCGGCTACACCGTCGTGGCTCCACTGGTACACGGTGTTTTCAATCCGCTCGACGCGGGCCCGTTCGTCGGCACCTCGCATCGGCCCGACAAAGACGTGACGCTGGCGCCGGGCATGGGGCTGTGTGTCGAGATCCACCCGTGCAGCAAGGATGTGATCAAAGGGGTGTTTCTCGGTGACACCTACGTGATCACCGAGACCGGCGCTCGCTCGGTCAACAAGCTCGCGCCCGAGCTGTACGTGCTGTGATGCGGTTCCTGATCGACGGCAAACCCCGCGACATCGACCTCGAGATGGTCATCGTGGCCGGCTACACCGCGCGCGATCGCGCCGCCGTGATGCACCACATCGACGAACTCGCGGCAATCGGCATACCGCCGCCACCGACCGTGCCGATGTATTGGAAGTTCCCTCCGTGGCTGGCGATGAACACCGACCGGATGGTGGTGGTCGGCACCGAGACCTCCGGAGAGGCGGAGCTCTTGTTGATCGCGGACGGTGACGAGTTGTTCGTCTCCGTCGCGTCGGATCACACCGATCGCGCGGCCGAAGCGATCGACATCGCGATGTCGAAAGGCATCTGTCCGAAGATGTGTGCCCGCGAGGCCTGGCCGGTCGCATCGATCGACGGCCGTTGGAGCGAACTGGAGTTGCGCAGCTATATCGGCACCGACGAGGGCGAGGTGCTCTACCAGAAAGGGCCGTGTTCGTCGCTGGTCTCGCCGCCCGAACTTCTCGCCAACCTGCCGTTCGCCCGGCCCACCCGATTCGCCATGCTGACGGGCACCGTGCCGGTCGAAGGCGGGGTGCGCCCCGCGTCGCACTTTCGCGGCGAGTTGCACGACCCGGCGACCGGTCGCAGCATCACCTTGAGCTATCACATCGATGCGCTGAGTGATTCGGTGATGCAGGCATCGCGGAGCGAGGTGTAGATGCGCACCGGGTCGGAATACGTCGAGTCGATTCGCGACGGGCGAAACGTGATCCTCGACGGCGAGAAGGTCGACGATGTCACGACGCACCCGGCATTTCGCGGTGTCGTCGAGACGATCGGACACCTCTACGATGTCGCGAACGACCCGACCCACCGTGATCTTTTCACCTACCCCTCGCCACGCGACGGAGCGCCCGTGCAACGGTGGTGGCAGACACCGCGCTCGATCGACGATCTCGCGGCCCGGCGTCACGCGATCACCGCCTGGGCCGAAGAGACGTGTGGATTCCTCGGCCGCAGCCCTGACCACGTGGCGTCGTTCTTCGCCGGGTTCGACGCGGCAGCGAGCGTCTTCGCAAAGGCAGGGCAACAGTTCGGTGACAACGTCGCGAACTTCTATGCGAAGGCGCGCGACGAGAGCCTGTACCTCAGCTACACGATCATCCACCCGACGGTCGATCGCAACAAGCCGCCGCACGAGCAGTACGAACCCAACCTCTACGTGAGTGTGGTTCGCGAGCGCGACGACGGCATCGTTCTGCGGGGCGCGCAGATGCTCGGCACGGGTTCGGTGATGAGCGACTACATCTTCGTGAGTTGCATCTTGCCGCTATCCGCGGGCAGCGAGGACTACGCCATCTCGTTGGTGGTCCCCAACGCCGCCGAGGGTTTGCGCATCTATTCGCGGCGCTCCTACGCGTCGGGCAACCCGGCAGGGCATGACTACCCCTTGTCGACCCGCTTCGATGAAACCGATTCGTTGGTGATCTTCGATGACGTCTTCGTGCCGTGGGAGCACGTCTTCGTCTACCGCAACCTCGAGTTGACCGCGGCGCAGTTCCATCGCATGGCTGCGCATTCGCTCGGCAACACGCAGGCTCAGATTCGATTCGCGGTCAAGCTGCGGTTTTTCGCGGGGTTGGCCCGATTGATGGCGGACGGTAGCGGTGTCACCAACGACCCCAAGACCAAACAGCGCCTGGGGCAGATCGCGGCGAAGTGTTCGGTTCCCGAAGCCTTCGTGCTGGCGGCCGAGCGAGGTGCGACCGCCGACGAGTTCGGCGTGTTCCGGCCCGATCCGGCGATGTTGTACACCGCGATGACGTTGCAGCCGACCTTGATGAACGAGGTCACCTACCAACTCCGCGAGATGGCCGGCGGCTCGGTGATTCAGCTGCCGTCGTCCTATGAGTCGTTCCGAGATCCGACCACCGCGGCTGATATCGATCGCTACATTCGGTGGCCCGACGTCGCCGCCGCTGACCGAGTCGCGCTGTTGAAGTTGGTGTGGGATGCCATCGGCTCCGAGTTCGCCGGTCGCCACCAGCAATACGAGATGTTCTACGCCGGTGAAGCCGGCGTCGTGCAGATGCGAGCGTTCGGCGGCTACGCGTGGGACCGAGCGACCGAACTCGTCGATCGTTGCCTTTCGAGTACGAAGTAAAGAGGAGTCTGATGGTCTTCAAAGCGAACGAGTTCGACAAGCCCGAGTTCGAGTTCTTCGACCCCGATGGTGACGTGCGGTTTCCGTGGACGCCGGTTCACGGGGACAAGACGGGTCAGTTGTCCGAGATCATCTTGTCCGGTTCGCACGAATCGGGTTGGGTGACGCGGCTGTTGAAGTTCGAACCGAGTTCCGACACGACGGTCAACGGCACCTTCACCCATGACGTGTGGGAAGAGGTGTTCATCCTCCAAGGCGAGATCCACGACATCCCGCTCGGCAAGACCTTCACCAAGGGGATGTACGCGTGCCGCCCACCCGGCATGAAGCACGGGCCGTGGACGTCCAAGAGCGGTGCGGTGACCTTCGAGACCCGCTTTCCGCCGCCGGGCGAGGTCAAACGATGAGTGGGGTAGCCGGCACTGGGCTCGACCTTCGCTTTCGCACCGCGCTGCGTCGTATGGCGGCGGCCGACCGCATCGCCACCGTGACGCGCAAAGTCGACACCGAACTCGAAGTAGCGGGGTTGATGAAGCGTCACGATGGCGACCGCGCGCTGCTCTTCGAGAACGTCATCGGGTCGGGCCTGCCGATCCTGGGCAACTTCCTCGCCAGTCCCGCCAACGTCGAGGCCGCGTTCGGCGCCGACCGTTACGGCGTCCGCGCCGCGATGCTGCGCGCGCTCACCGATCCGATCGCCCCGCAGATGGTGGAAGACGCGCCGTGCCAGGCGATCCGCATCGAGCGGGACATCGATCTTGGATCGATACTCCCGGTGTTGCGGCACGCGCCGGGCGATGTGGGCCGCTTCGTCACCGCGGGTGTGGTGATCGTGCGCGACCCCGAAACCGGTGTCCACAACGCCTCCTACCATCGCATGCAGTTGCTGGGCGGCAACCGCACCGCGATCAAGCTCGATTACGGACGCCACCTCCGCGCCGCGCACGAGCGCGCGATCGCGCGCGGTGTCGATCTGCCGATCGTCGTGTGCATCGGTACCAACCTCTCGCTCATGTACGCCGGAGCGTTCATGGGTTCGCAGATGCCCGAAGAGTCCGACGAACTCATGGCCGCCGGTGGCATCCAGGGGTCACCCCTTGCGATCACTCGAGCGCTCACGAGCGATCTGCCGGTGCCGGCCGAATGCGAGATCGTTCTCGAAGCGCGCATCTCGCCGACCGAGACGACCGCCGAAGGGCCTTTTGCCGAATTCGTCGGCTACTCATCGGTGGATGCCGCCGCACCCATCATGACCGTCGACGCGGTGACGCATCGTCCCGATCCGATCTACTACGCGATCAGCGGCGCCGGCCGAGAGACGGTCATGCTGCGCAAGTACGTGCTCGAGGCGTCGGCGCTGCGTGCGGTCAAGACGGCCGTCCCGATCGTGACCGATGTGAATCTCACCGCCGGGGGCCTCTATCGATTCCATCTCGTCGTTCAGGTCGCGAAACGCAGTCCTCAACATGACGGTCTACAACGCAACGCGATGTTGGCCGCTTTTGCCGCGCTCAAAGATCTCGATCAGGTGATCGTCGTCGACGACGACATAGACCCTCACGACGCGGTCGAGGTCGAGTACGCCGTGGCGACGAGAGTCGAAGCGTCGCGAGACCTGATCCTCATCCCTGGCGCCCGCGGCCACGAGTATGTGCGGGTCTCCGATCGGGGTATGCGCACCAAGATGGGTATCGACGCGACGGTTCCGTTCTCCGAGCGAGAGCGGTTCACGCGCGTACCGTTCGCCGATGTGGCCCTCGGCGCGAGTGACTTCCACGTCGGCTCTGACCGGCGCTTCGAGTGAGATGACGCAAACGCACTCGCGCCGCGGCAGCGGCACATTCGCTTCGCTGCAAAGCCGCAACTACCGGCTGTTCTTCTATGGCCAACTCGTGTCGGTGATCGGCTCGTGGCTGCATCAGATGGCCGAGACCTTGCTCGTGTACAGCATCACCGACAGCGGCATCGCGGTCGGCCTCGTGATGGCCTCGCGGTACGCTCCGGTGCTCACGCTCGGCCTTTGGGGGGGCAAGCTCGCCGATCGGTACGATCGCCGTCGCCTCCTACTTGTGACGCAGGCCTTGCGCGGCATGTGCGCGGGCATTCTCGGAGTGCTGGCGCTCGCCGATATGGCGCGGCCTTCTGTCGTCTGCCTGCTGGCGTTCCTCGCCGGTATCTCGAACGCGGTCGACAACCCGGTGCGCCGGGCCTTCATCAGCCAACTCGTCGACGAGGAGGATCTGCTCAACGCGGTGTCGTTGACGTCGTCGGTGATGTCCGCCTCACGTGTGATCGGTCCGCTCCTCGCAGCCGTGATGATCGCCACCGTCGGTTTCGGATGGTGCTTCGTCATCAACGCGTTGTCGTACATCGGCGTGCTCTTCGCGCTGTGGGCGATGGACCCATCGAAATTTCGCAAGATCGACCGTCCGAAGGGCGCCGGCACCGTCAGAGAAGGGCTTGCGTACGTGCGCCGCACACCGTCCCTCTTGATCCCGTTGGTGATGGTCGGCGTCGTCAGCGCCACCGCGTGGAACTGGGAAACGCTGTTGGTCCTACATGCCGACAAGTCGCTCGGCGGCGGCCAGCGGCTGTTCAACCTCTTGTTCGCCACGATGAGCGCCGGCACCTTGATGGGCGCGCTGTTCAACGCGTCGCGCAAGCGGGTGTCGCAGGATCAACTGGTCTGGATGGCCGCCGGCGTTGGCGTGGCGATGTTGGGGGTGGCCATCGTCCCGGGCATCCCGCTCACCATGGTCATGCTGCTCTGCAGCGGCATCGCCGCCGCCATCTTCAATACGGCGAGCAGCACGGTCATCCAGTTGACTGCCAGCCCCGAGTACCACGGCCGCGTGATGGCGATGTTCTCCGTGCTGTTCGTGGGTACCAAGGGCATCGGCGGCGCAGTGGCCGGCCTGGTGTCCGAAGGTGCGGGCGTGCGGTGGGCGATTGCCGTCGGTGCAGTGGCCTGCCTGCTGCTCGCGGTGTGGGCACGAGCGGCGTGTGCTCGATCAATCGTGCAGACCGCTCCAGCGCTCTGAGAGATCGGTCTCGATGCCCAGCTGATCGCACACCCGCATGATGGTGTGATCGACCAGATCGTCGATCGACGTCGGCCGGTTGTACATCGCGGGCACCGGAGGAAAGATGACTGCACCCGCCTCAGCGGCGGCCAGCATCAACCGGAGGTGACCGATGTGCAGTGGTGCCTCGCGTACCAGCAAGATCAGCGGCTGACGCTCTTTCAGACGCACATCGGCCGCCCGCACGACGAGGTTGTCGTCATACGAGTTGGCGATGCCTGACAACGTCCTGATCGAGCAGGGAGCGACGACCATGCCGTCGATGCGAAACGAGCCCGACGCAATCGACGCGGCGAGGTCGTCATCGTCGTGTACGACATCGGCCAAGTCGGTGATGTCGGTCAGCGGTCGATCGAGTTCGTGCCGCACCGTCGTCGCCGCACCTTTGGTGACGATCAGGTGCGTCTCGACCGCGCTGGCCTTGGAGAGCACCTCGAGGGCGCGAAAGCCATAGATCGCCCCGCTCGCCCCGGTGATCGCCACGACTATCCGACGCATCTGGCCATGTTATCGACGCGCACGCCCTACCGAGACCGCACATTGGCCAGCGTCGTCTGCGCCACCGCGACGACGACACGATCGCGCTGTGCATCGTCGAACGACGGCAACATTGCGGAGACCATCAGCACATGGCCGTCGACCCGGGCGACGAGCCCGCCGCCCGCCGTTGTGTGGAACGCCTCGTCGCCGACGCCAGTGATCGGTGTCGCGACCGAAGTCGGCATGCGCCGGAACTCTTCGAGTTGGGCGGGGCGGATCCACGCCGTGATGATGCGCCCGCCGTCGTTCGTGAGAAACGTACGGGATGCGCCGTCGATCGCAAGTGGGTGCGCGATAGCGGTCGGTGCCGGGTTGACGGGCCAGCCGAGCGCCGCGCCGACAGCGGCCGCATCGAGCAACGGTGGTGTCGCCAACGCCGTTGAGGCGGCGACGCCGATCGTCGAGCCCGATGCCGGTATCGCCGCGGTCTTTCCATCGTCCGCGAGGATCATGGAAAAATCTTCCACATGCCGCAGCCATGGCGAGACGCGAGCCCGCACGGTCGCTCCCTGATAGGCGGGTGCGGATTTCATGCGCCACGCGCGAACCCGATCAGAGGTGCCGTCGTCGACCGCGACGTGCCAGAAGCGGTGCTCTTCATCGCCGCGCTCTCGTATTCGCAGGACTCTGCCTTCGACATTGCGGCGGTGGCGTACGAGATCACCGGCGCCCGCAATGAGCATTCCCGCTCCGAAGGCCGCGAGCAGTGCGCCGATGGTGAGCACGACCGCGAGCACAATGCCGACCGCGGCGCGCACGCCCACCGGCACGGTGTGATCGGTCGCGAGATCATCGAGGCTGCGCAGGATGGCATCGGCGGTCGAGATCGCGGCGGGTGCGATCGACACGCCGATCACGGTTGCGATGAGGCCGAGCAGCGCGACGAACGCGGGGTGGCGTCCGTATCCGGGAGGCACACGGCGCGGATAGCGAATTCGTACGACGCGCCATCGATTGCCCACGGGGCTCCACGCCTGGCGCTCGCTCTCCGAGCCGAACGGCAGTGTCTCGACAGCCGTGCGGGCGACGCCCATCGCCGCGCCGTAGCTCATGATGCGGTCCCAGATGTTCACCGCGGCGGGCGGTTGCGTCGCGAACGTCGGATCGTTGGCGAGCATCGACCGCAGCCCGAGCCAGCGTGCCGCCGCGGCGCGTCCTTCCGTGGTGTCGCGTTCGCCTTTGAGCTTGCTCGTCACGCCGACGAGCACCGCCGCACTGAGCACTGCAAAGCCGATGGCGGCGCCGACGGGGTCGTCGTCCTTGCTGTCGGTGGGCAACGTCGTGGCGGCAATACCGACGGCGAGCCCGACGACGATCGCCATCGCCGTGAGAATCGATCGGGCGGTCGCCCCCCACCGGGGTCGTGAGAGCCCGCGTTCCCGAGCGTCGCGGACCACCGCGCTCTCGAATTGGCGCCACCACCGCGTCGACATGTCGTCGGGCCCTGTGGTGAGCGCGTCGGCCGGCACGAAACCGTCATCAGTTTGTTGTGAGAGCTTTCGTATGTGCTCGAGCACGAGTCGCTCGTAGTCGACGAGTTGCCCATCGTCGGGCCCGTGCTCGCGGACACGCACCAAGGTGCGTTCGCCGATCCAATCGATCGAGACGAATCGCCGCGCCGCGAGATCGAGCAACGTGGCGGGCACCGATTGCCGACCGAGAACCCAATCGCCCGTTACGAGGTTGACGATCGCGGGGCGCTCGGTGCCACCCAGGTCGAGGGTCGGGGGGCCTTCGGCGACGCGCCGGGGGTCCGACCGAAGGGCCAGCGCGATCAGCACGACGATCCACAAGACGAGAGCGCCCGCCGCCACGAGCCACAGCTCGGGTCCGGTGTCGCGCCATCGCTCGACGAGGTCGCTCGCGGCAAGGACGAACGGGAGCGGCATAGGCAGATCTTGCCACCCCCGGCTGCGCTACCCCCGAACTCGCTGTCGATCGTCGCACTATGTGCGACGATCGACAGCGAGAACGGGTCACGTGGGCTTGATGGCCGCGGCGGGGGCGAGGCGGGCGGCGCGTCCGGCGGGGTACAGCCCGACGAGCGCGCCGAGCACGAGCGAGGCGCCGACACCGGCGGCCAACGTGCTCACGGGAATGCTCAACGTCCAACCGCGCGATCGGGCGTAGCCGCCGGTGATCGCGGCACCGATGGCGACACCGGCGAGACCACCGCCGCACGAGAGCAACACCGACTCGACGAGGAACTGGCCCCGCACGTTGCCTTTGGTCGCGCCAAGTGCGCGGCGCAGTCCGATTTCGCTGCGGCGCTCGAGTACCGAGATCACCATCACGTTCGCGATACCCACGCCGCCGACGACGAGAGCGACCGACCCGAGCCCCAATAGCAGCGCGGTGAGCGCCTTGTCGACCGATGCCTTCGCGGCCAGCGCATCGGACGGTCGGGTCACGCTCACATTGCTCGGCTTTTGCGGGTTGGTTGTCGCGGCGAGCACGGTCTGTACTTGTTCGACCGCGTCGGGCTCGGTACGCACGCGCACGGTCGAGGCCGCTTCGTCGATGCCGAACAGTTGACGGGCAACGTCGTAACCGACGAGCACCGAGCGGTCGATGTCGGGCGCAAGGGGCACCGCTTCGAGTATGCCGACGACCTCGAACCAGTTTCCTCCGATGTCGACGATCGGCTGCCCTTCGATGCTGTGGATGCCCAAGCGATTCGCGGCTTCCGAACCGAGCACCACCGCGGGGTATTTGACGAACGCATCGTCGAGGAACCGCCCTGTCGACAGCGATGCGCCGAGCGTGTTGATGAGTTGTGACTCCGTAGCGATGACCGCTATGCCGCCGGAGATCTGCGACGAGATCTTGTCGGTGCGGCGCACGGTCGTGGGCACGGTGCGGGTCGCGGCGGCCGATTGCACACCGGCGATGCGCCGGATCATCGCTTGCGCGTCCGTCGGCAGCTGTGTGTTCTGGCCGAACATGTCGCGGCCGGGTTGCACTTGCAGGAGATTGGTACCGAGGCGGTCGAGTTGGGCCAATACGTCCGCTCTGCTCGACGTCGAGATGCCCACGACCGAAACCATCGCGGCGATGCCGATGGCGATGCCGAGCGCGCTGAGCAGCGAACGGACCGGTTTGGCGCGCAGGCCGACCGCGCCGGTGCTCACGATGTCGCGGCGACGCATCAGGCGGCCCACCGATCTGCTTCGATGCGTCCATCACGCAATGAGACACAGCGGGGCAACGAGGCGGCGATCGTGGAGTCGTGCGTGATGACGACGATGGTCGAGCCGGCACGGTGCAGGGAGTGCAACAGCTCGAGTACTTCGCTACCGGTGCGGGAGTCGAGGTTGCCGGTGGGTTCGTCGGCGAGCACGATGGCTGGATCACCGACAACCGCGCGCGCGATCGCGACGCGCTGACGCTCGCCACCGGAGAGTTGGTCCGGCCGGTGCGTGAGCCGGTGCGCGAGCCCGACTCGGTGCAACGCGACGCTCGCGCGTTGACGGCGTTCCCGCAGCGAGACACCGCGATACAAGAGCCCTGTCGCGACGTTGTCGAGCGCGGTGAGCGATTCGAGCAGATGAAACTGTTGGAATACGAAACCGATCGACCTCGATCGCAGCGCCGACAACTTCTTGTCGCCGAGACCCGACAGCGCTTGACCGGCGATGCGCACTTCGCCAGTCGTGGGCAGATCGAGCGCGCCGACGATGTTGAGCAGCGTCGACTTGCCCGAGCCGGAGGGCCCGACGACCGCGACCATCTCGCCACGGTCGATGCGAAGGCCAACGGCGTCGAGCGCGCGTACCGGCGGTGATCCGGGGTACTCCTTCACCACGTCGACGAGTTCGAGTACGGGCTTGGTGGTGAATTCGCGAATGGTGGTCACTTCGCGATCACCACTTCGTCGCCGGGCTTGATGTTGCCGGTCACTTGCACGAAGTTGTCCGCGAATGCACCGAGCTTGACATCGACCTGCTCGGTCGTCCCGTCGCCGACGACTCGCTCGAGCGCGTAACCGCCGCCGCTGAGCGCGAGCAACGCACTCACCGGCACCGCCAGTACGCCGCGCGCGGCGTTGGTCGTGACGCGCACCTTCACCGGAGCCTGATCGAGGTTCGGAGTGCTGTTGGGGTCGTCGAAGGTCACCGTCACGGGGATCGTCGGGTCGCCCTGCTGGCCGTTTTGGCTCTGCGCGGTCGCGACGGTGCCTATCGTCGCAATGGTCGCCGGCCGTGTCGTCCCATCGGGCAACACGACCTGCACCTTGTCGCCGACTTTGACCAACGACTGCTTCTTGGCGGACAGGTCGACCTTTATGCCTTTGGTCACCGCGGTGATCTTGGCCACGGGCCCACCGGCCTGCCCGCCGACGGTGGTCGTGTTCTGCGCGAGGCGTACTGCACCCGGTTTGAAGACGACCTGTGAGCGTTCGACCCTGCCGGTTTGCTCGACACCGCGCGCGCTCTGCCATCGCTTCACCGCCGTGGTCGTGTTCCAGTTCCATTTTTCGTTCGGCCCGAGCTCGTCCGCAGTCGCGAATCCGAGCGCGATGAGGTTCTCCTCGAGTTGCTGGACATCGGCGCCGTCGCTGACCCCATCGCCGAGTGTGCGCCACATCGGTCTCGCCCCGATCAGCAGCACCACGGTGCGGCCATCGATCTCGATCAGGTCGCCGTTGCGGTCGACGATCGTGCCGGGGGCAACGACGGCGGTGACGGTGCCGCCACCGCCGATGACGAGGTCGCTGGTGTCGCCGTAGCCGAGCGTGCCGTCGAAGTCGGTCGTTTGCACGAGGTCACGCGTCGTGACCTTGACCGTGCTGGCCGCGGGAGTGGTCGGGGACCGCCCGTCGGCAGCCGCGGCTCGCTGGTCGTCACCGCGGCCGCCGATCGCGACGACCGTTCCTACTGATCCGGCGAGCGCGAGTGCGCCGATGCCGCCGAGAAATCTGCGCCGTTGCATCACTTGCTCGATCCCGCGCGCACGCTGATCCCGCCGCCACCCGTTGTCCCGTCGGCGGACGAGATGGTGAAGCCGCCGCCGAGGCCTTCGGCGCTGCATGCGCTCGATGCCTCGTTGAACTTGTCCGTGTCGAGGGGAGCGCGATCGGTGCTCGAGCCCTGGATGATCATCGGTCCACCACTGCCGCCGTCGAAGGTCGGGTCGGGCATGTCCACACCGTGATCACGCATGCACTGTGCGAACGCAAGCGCGTTGTCGCGCATCTTCGCCTGCTCTTCGGCACTCGGCTTCGGCATGTTCTGGGTCGCTTCGTCCATGATCGGTTGGCAGGCCTCGGCCGCCGCCTTGAACGCTTCGTTGTCCGGTCCGCCGACCGAAAGACCCGGGCCTCCGCCGGCGACCGCGTCGGATGACCCGAGCGGTATCGCGAAGGTCATTGCGCCGCCGCCACCGCCGGATCCGTCATCGGAGAATTGCGGGTCGGGCATGTCGACGCCGTGCTCGCGCATGCACGAGGAATAGTTGACCATCGCGTCTTCGAAGCTCGGCGTGGACGCGGCCTCGCTGCCCGTAGGAGTGCCCGGGTCGCTGCCGCAGCCCGCCACCGCGACCGCTGCGAGGAGCATCGCCCCCGCCACCGTCTTCCCGATTGCCGTGTTTCCAAATATGGGCATCCGTCGTCCCTTCTCGTCCGTCGATCAGATGGAGCGAGGATGCGTGATCGCCCCTGGCACCATCCTGAGAGCACCTGAGAGCGCTCTCAGGTGGCGCGTCGAAGCCGGTCGCACCCTGCGGCACACTGGATGGGTGCGGGTGCTGGTGGTCGAAGACGAAACGCATCTGGCGAACGTGGTCGCTCGCGGCCTCACCGCGGAAGGCTTCACGGTCGAGGTGACCCACAACGGCGTCGACGGGTTGTGGCGGGCGCGTGAGCGTCAGTACGGCGCCATCGTTCTCGACATCCTGCTCCCCGGGATGAACGGCTTCGAGGTGTGTCGCACGCTGCGCGCCGAAGGCGTGTGGACGCCGATCCTGATGTTGACCGCGAAGAACGGCGAATACGATGAAGCAGAGGCACTCGATACAGGTGCCGACGACTTCTTGGCCAAGCCGTTCTCGTTCGTCGTGCTCGTGGCGCGCTTGCGCGCGCTGCAGCGGCGTGGTGCAGGCGCGCGGCCAGCGGCATTGTGCGCGGGAGATCTCACGATCGACCCCGGCCGTCGTGTGTGCACGCGTGGCGATGTGCCGATCGAACTGACCGCCCGAGAGTTCGATCTGCTCGAGGCGCTGTTGCGCCGGCCCGGCGATGTTTGCCCAAAGCTTGATCTGCTCGACGAGGTGTGGGGCCATGACTTCGGCGGTGATGCCAACGTCGTCGAGGTCTACGTCGGTTATCTGCGGCGCAAGATCGACGCGCCGTTCGGACGCGCAACGCTGCAAACCGTGCGCGGCGTCGGCTATCGGTTGATGGCCGATGGATAGGTTCTCGTTGCGCTCGGTGCGGGTGCGTATCACCGCGGTCGCGACGCTCGTCGTCGCCGCCGCGATCGCGCTCGCCGGCTTCGTGCTGGTGCAGGCGATCGAGAGCAAGCTCCTCGACAAGGTGCGAACGCAGGGCCAGGCACAACTCGATGCGACAGAGGCTCAACTCGTCAGCGGTGGAGTACCGATCGATGAGCTCAAGCCGTTCATCATCGGCACGACCGGGAACGTGTTGATACTCGACAATCAGGGTCGTCCCGTCTCGGGAGTTGTGGGCAGCGCGGGGGTCGGCGGCGGAGAGCCATCGCCCTTCACCGCCTATCTCGAGAACGGCATGCTGGTCGACGGCACCACCGAGATCTCCGTGCCGTTCGCCGGGCACAGCACCGCGATCCCGTTCGACGTCCAATCGACCACTGTCCAGACCGCGGCCGGGCAGGCGTACCGGATCGTTGTCGCATCGCCGCTCGACGGCGTCGAAGAGTCGATCAACGCGCTCAAGGGATCATTGCTCACCGCACTGCCGTTCGTCGTCGCGCTGGTCGCGCTGGTCGCATGGCTCGTCGTCGGGCGTGCGTTGCAGCCCGTCGAGGCGATGCGGCGCGAGGTCGAATCGATCACCGGCACCACGATGCACCGGCGCGTGCCCGAACCGCGCACGAGCGACGAGATCAGCCGCCTCGCACACACGATGAACGCCATGCTCGACCGACTCGAAACATCGGCGGCGCAGCAGCGCCAGTTCGTCTCCGACGCGTCGCATGAACTGCGCAGCCCGATCGCCGCGATTCGCGCCGAGCTCGAAGTTGCTTTGCGGGCGGGGGAGCGGGCGGACTGGCCTCAGGTGGCCGAAGGGCTCCTCGAGGAAGAGGATCGGCTCGAGGTGCTCGTTGCCGATCTGCTGCTGCTGGCATCGGTCGACGAGCAGAGCATTTCGCCCGACGACGCGTCGATCGACATCAGCGGGCTGGTTGCCGCCGAATCCGCCCGATCACGACGCGTCGCGGTCACCGTGCTGCCCAGTGATCCGGTCTACGTGTCCGGACAAGCCGACCAACTCGCGCGGGTCATCGGCAACCTCCTCGACAACGCCACCCGGTTCGCGCGTCGCACGGTCGAGGTCACGTTGAGCACCGATGGTCGAACCGTGCGGGTTTCCGTCGATGACGACGGCCCGGGAATCGCGGTGCAAGACCGTCAACGCGTGTTCGAACGGTTCACTCGTCTCGACCAATCGCGCGCGCGCGACGTCGGCGGTGCGGGCCTCGGGCTCGCGTTGGCCAAGAGCATCGTCGAACGCCACCACGGCACGATCCATGTCGACGATTCGCCAATCGGCGGCGCTCGTGTCGTGGTCGTACTACCGGCGGTCGGTGCTCAGGCCTTGACGAAGCGTTGAACGAAGGCCAACGCGGTTTCGGCAACGTCACGCCAGCCGTTGTCGATGATGAGGGAGTGCCCACGACCGGGAATCTCGACGATCTCGGTGACGCCCTTGTTGCGCCGCTGCTTCTTGAATGACGCATTCGCGATCGCCCACGGCACCGTGTGGTCCTTCTCGCCCGACACGATCAGCAGCGGACCTCGATCAGGGTTCTTCGACTTGACCTTGACTTCGGTCCACGGGTTCAAGTTGGCGGTCGCGGCTTGAAAGAGCGGCACACCCGAACCGGGCACGGCATAAGTGTTGTAGAGCACTTTGGCTTCGTCTTCTTCGATCGCGTTCGCGAATGCGTAGCGGAATTGGTCGTAGGTGAGCGGGATCGCGCGTCCGTGATTCAACGGATTGCCGAGCACGGGCGCCGCTGATTTCAGCGCCGACAGCGGCAACGGCAACACGCCGCGAAATGGTGCAGGGTCGATCGCGACAGTTGCGTCGGCCACGCCGCGTCCGGCGAGGATCTGTGCGAGAAGTCCGCCGAACGAGTGGCCGATGAGCGCCGGCTTCTTGGTGAGCTTGCCGACGACATCTTCGAAGTGATCAGCGATTTGCCCGACAGTCTTGTGTGCGAGGACATCGGGGTTCGCATTGGCTTCTTCGACAGTGTTGGGATCGTCGGGCCAGCCGGGTGCAAGCGTCGTGTAACCGACTTCCTCGAAGACCGAACGCCAACGATCCCAACTGTTCGGCAACAACCAGAGGCCGTGGATGAACACGACGGGAGTGAGACCCGATTCGTTGGCCTTGTCGAGTTGTTGTTGTTCGTGCTCCGTGATGATGCTGGCCATGACGCTCACTCTCCTCGAGTTCGTTCGCCGGCGAGGTGGTAGGCAACGGGTGGTTAATCTAGGTGCGTGTATTGCCCCGCGCACTTCGCGCAAACCGAGCCGGCAGCGATCGGTGCTCTCATTCGTCGTGTCCCGCTCGCGGAGCTCATCACTTGGACAGGGCAGGGCATCGAAGCATCGAGCATTCCGCTGTTGTTCGACGACGCCGTCGGAAAGCACGGCGCATTGTTGGGTCACTTCGCGCGCGTAAATCCACAATGGGAGAACTACGAAGCGACCGGTGAGGCACTCGCGATCTTCCGCGACTATGACGCCTATGTTTCGCCATCCTGGTACGCGTCCAAGGCGCAGGATGGGCGGGTCGTACCGACGTGGAACTATCTCACTGTCCACGTTCGCGGCCCGCTGATCGTGCACGACGATCACGAGTGGAAGCGCACGCTACTCGAGCGGCTGACGACGACCCATGAGGCAGGTTCGCCCGAACCGTGGGCGATCACCGATGCGCCGCAGAAGTACATCGATGCAATGATCCGTGCGGTCGTCGGTATCGAGTTGCGCATCGAACGCATCGACGCGAAATGGAAACTGAGCCAGAATCGAGATGACGCCGACGTTTCCGGCGTCATCGATCATCTGGCTGTCGGCGATGGGCGCCAACAGGCCGTCGCCGAGCACATGCGCTCGCTACGATCCGGTTCGGGGGCCGACGGCGGCCGTTGATCGGGGAGGCAAACATCGCACGGTTCGAGGACAAAGTCATTGTCATCACGGGCGGGGGAGCAGGCATCGGCCGCACGTATGCGCACCGATTCGCCGCCGAAGGCGCGTCCGTCGTCATCGCCGATCTCGATCCGGCGGCCGGTGCCCGTGTCGTCGACGAACTCGAGGCAAACGGCAGCCACGGTCTCGCCGTCACGATGAACGTCACCGACGAAGTCGCAGTCGCCGCGATGGTTGCGAAGGCCGTCGAGCGCTTCGGCGGTATCGACATCCTCGTCAACAATGCGGGCATTCATCATCACCACGCGCAGGTGCCCTTCAAGATCGAAGATCTCCCGCAATGGCGGGCGGTGATCGATGTCAATGTGATCGGCGCCCTCATCTGTGCGCTGTCGTGCCGCGAGTCGATGGCGGCGCGCGGCGGCGGCTCGATCATCAATCACTCGTCGATGGCGGCGTGGATGGGAGGCAACGCGTACAGCGTGTCCAAGCTTGGCTTGAATGCGCTGACCGTCGGCCTCGCGACCGAGTTCGCGCCCGACCGCATACGCGTCAACGGCATTGCGCCGGGGCTCGTCGACTCCGAGGCGTCGATCGAGTGGATGAACGACCCGGTGCGCAAAGGCATCGGAGACGAGTTCGTGGGCGGCCAGTTGATCCCTCGCCTCGGACGCATGGACGACCTCGCGAACATGGCGTTGTTCCTGTGCTCCGAAGAAGCCAACTTCATCACCGGCCAGACGATGCTGGTCGACGGCGGCTACATGAAAAAGGCCTTCTGACGCACCGGGCCGCGACCGCGCGCTTGGGGAATTCGGCCCTTTCCCGAATCCCGATATGACGATCGTCACAGATGCCGGTACCCTGCAGGCATGCGGCGGGCGGCGTTGCTCTTTTTGGCCAGTGTCGGGGTGTTGTACCTCGTGCACCACCGAGACCATCTGCTCCGCGCGGCCACGATCGCGGGCGCCGCGCCCCCGCGCGACTGGCTGTTGGGTCTATTGGCATCGCTGGTGCTGGCGATCTCGACCGGCGGCGTCTACCGAGAGTGCCTGCGGACCGCCGGCGTCGACGTGCCCTTGGCCCGGGCCACGCGACTTTCGCTCGTCAGTCACTTCTTCAACTGCGCGGTTCCCGGCGGCAAGTTGTCGTCGATCGTGTTGTTCACCGGGGAGGCGGAACGACGCAACGACTCGCCGGGGCTCGGTGCCGCCGGCTTCTTCACCGCATCGGCCGTCGGTCGTGTCGCGCTCACGGTGGTAGCACTCGTGACCATGCCGTTCATCGCTCGCTCCGGCATCGCCCCGGTTGCGGTGGTACTGCTCGTCGCGCTGTACACAGCCATCACGGTTGTGCGCGTCGGTGTCTTCGCTTTGCTGCATGCTCGTCACGAACGCCTGGCGAGCTGGGAGGTGCGGGCGCGCGCCCGCCTACGCCCGGGCAAGGCGGCGGATCAGCGCGTGGACTCGGCGACGTGGACTGCCTGCGTTGCGCAACAGTGGGATCGGCGGGCGCAGTTCCTTCCCGCACTCGGTTGGGCGTTCGTGGGCAAGCTGGCCGGTGCCGAATTGGTGACCGTAGGTATCCATGCGGCCGGTGGCTCGGTGTCCTTCGCGACCGGGCTCGCGATGTATGCGGTCGCGACCGTTGCCGGTTCGTTGGCGCTGGTTCCGGTGGGCCTCGGCGTCGTCGAGTTGACGATGATGCATTCGCTGACGGGTTCGGGGCTGACGATCCCCCAGGCCGCGGCAGCGTTGATGATCTATCGCCTCTTTCAATTGTGGATTCCGATGCTCGCGGGCGTCGTCGGTCTTATCGGACTGCGTCGTCCGGCGCCGATCACCGCTGCGCTACCGCCGGTGCTGGCGGTACCCGAATTGGACGGGCCAGTGGTGCCGATCGAACTCCCCCTGCCCGGCGTCGCGCCCGCGCGCAGATTCGGTTGGCGCCTCCCGTAGACGGTGCGGGCGTGCGCCGTGTGGTGCGGCGCGCCACGCAACCAGGTGACCGCGCCACGCACTGTGGCAACTACTCCTTTTGGGTCGACGTGCACTCGAGTCAACCCTTCCGTGCAACTCGATATCCTCCGACACGGGGCACGAGGGAGCGAGATCCGTTTTGGGCGAAGGTTCGTTGGGTCGGCGGCGGCTGCATCGGCTATCGATCGGTGTACTCGTCGTGGGCGCGGCGGCCGTCGGAGGCCTCACATGGGTTACCGCGTGGAGCCACGGACGCAACGAACAACGATTGCTCGATCAGCGCGTGCGAGAGGCGGCCGCGGTGCTCGTGACGAGCCTTCCGCGCGTGCAGACGCCGTTGGCCGCCGGAGCCGAGCTCGCAGAGGCGACCAACGGCGACGCCACGGCATTTCGCCGATTCGCGACGCCACTCGTGCAGCAAGGCGCGCCGTTCGTCTCGGTCTCGTTATGGCAACTGAACGCGACGGATCCCCGTCCACTCGCGACGATCGGTCAGCCATCGATGTTGGCCGCCAGGTCCGCTGACACGATTCGTGCTGTGTTGAATCGCTCGACGGTGACGACGTCGCTCGGCATCGTCGATCTGCTCGACGCGGATCAACCACGGCTGGGCTACGCGTTTGCATCCAACCAGGCGGCCCCGTCGTTCGTGGCATACGCCGAGGCTGCCCTGCCGCCTGACCGCACCGGCGTGGTGCAGCAAGGATCGACGTTCGCGGGGCTGGACTACGCGTTGTATCTCGGTCCGGACGAAACCTCGTCGGAACTCTTGATCGCCAGCATCCGCGATTTGCCGATCACCGGACGACGGTCAGTGCAGTCGGTCGACTTCGGCGACTCGAAGTTGACGTTGGCGATGAGGCCACGCGAAGAGCTCGGCGGCCCGGTGCTCGATGCGTTGCCTTGGATCATCGCGGCGGTCGGCACCGTGCTGACTCTTGCGGCGACGTTGGTGACCGAGCGGCTGGCCGTCGGCCGCAGGCACGCACGGCGACTCGCGAACGAGAATCAAAAGCTGTTCGAGTCGCAACGCGATATCGCACAATCTCTGCAGCGCAGCTTGTTGCCGAGTCGATTGCCCGACATACCCGGCCTCGAGATCGCGGCGCGCTACGAACCCGGTGTCGAGGGCGTCGAAGTCGGTGGCGATTGGTACGAGGTCATCGCGCTCACCGAAGACCGAGTGATGGTGGTGGTCGGTGATGTTTCGGGGCGTGGACTCGAGGCGTCGGCCGCCATGGCGGCTCTGCGATTCGCGTCGCGAGGCTTCGCGCTGGAGGGCCATGAGCCGGCCGCCATCCTGGCGCGGTTGCGCAACCTCGTCGATGTCGAGCGCGATGGTCACTTCGCAACGATATTGATCGCGCTCATTTCGATCAGTGAGCGCAAGATCACATTTGCGAATGCCGGGCATCCGCGTCCGGTTCTCCGCGACGATCGGGGCACGCGCATCATCGAGACCGTTGCCGGGGCGCCGGTCGGGGTGGCCAGTGCAAAGCCCTATGCGTCCTTCACATGTGACGTAGGTAACGGTGCCACGTTGGTCGCGTTCACCGATGGCCTGTTCGAACGCCGTGGTGAGATGGTCGATGTAGGAATGGAGCGCGTCCGAGCGGCAATTGCGACCGAGAATCGTTCGCTTGATGAGGTATTGTCGAAACTGATGCGCGATGTCGCGACTCGGGCGGACGACGACACAGCGATCGTGGGTATCCGATGGCAGCAGTAGACGACGACGCCACGTCGGCGCGGTTCGAGCCGTGTCGCGATGACGCCGGCGAATGCGTATTACACGTGGCGGGCGAAGTCGATCTGTCCAACGCGCCGCAACTACGCCGCGCCATCGAGTCGATGCGCGTGGCGAATCCCGCGCGCCTCGTACTCGATGTGCGGGAGTTGACATTCATGGACAGTTCGGGTCTTGCCGTGTTGCTGCAAGCGGCGGCGAAACTCGACGCGCTCGTATTGCGGCACGCGCAGAGCAGCATCATCCGCTTGATCGAGACGACCGGTGTGACAAGTGTCCTGAGCGTAGAGCCATGATGCGCGTGCCGGTGCTGGAGGCCTCCTAAATGGGCGCACTGCCACCGCTCGCGAGATGGCCGGCACCGCCGGGTGTAACGCCCGCGCGTCCTGGGTACATCCGCGGCGTGATGCGATGGTGGAGATCGAGATTTGGCGCGGACCTTCTGAGCGAGATCCTGCAACTCGCGGCCTTGCTCTTGTTGTACAAGTTGGTGCG
Source organism: Acidimicrobiales bacterium (assembly GCA_039934635.1). GTDB lineage: Bacteria > Actinomycetota > Acidimicrobiia > Acidimicrobiales > WLNW01 > DATLFA01. Next base: position 856 of record JBDTLT010000031.1, on the reverse strand, counting down.
CTACTGGTCTAGAGACCAACTGGCCTCTGCGGTGGGCAACGCACGACATGTGATCAAGTTCGAGCGTGGCCTCCCGGTACCGAACGAAGTCGACCTCACGCGTATCTCGATGCGTTGGCCGCCATTCGTGCGGTTCCTCAACCAGTACTACGTCATCGCCCACTTCACGATGATGACGTTGTTTCTCGTGTGGATGTACGCCGCAAAGCCCGATGCCTATCGCGTCTGTCGCCGCACGTTGATCTGGATGACTGCAATCGGCATGGTGTTGCATGTCGTCTACCCGTTGGCGCCGCCACGCATGTTTCCCGAATTCGGTTTCGTCGACACCGGCCGTCTGTTCGGGCCGCGTGCCTACGGCAACCAAGGACTCTTCGATGGCGTGAGCAACCAGATTGCCGCCATGCCGTCGCTGCATTTCGGATGGGCCGTGCTGGTCGCTTGGGGCACCGTGAAGTTCACGCGCTCCAAGTGGCGATGGGTGGCCGTCGCGCATCCCGTCCTGACGCTGTTGGCCATCATCGTCACCGCCAACCATTACTGGCTGGACGCGTTCGTTGCTCTCGTGATCTTCACCGTGTGCATGTGGGCAACGCTCTGGCGCGACGCCAGGAACGAAGGTAGCCGGCGACGGCCGACCGTACCCGCGCTCGACCTTGCACAACTGGGCCGACCGAGGGGCCTGGTCACCGAAACCGCCGGCAATCACCTTGCCGTCGACGTCGGGCGATCTCGATAGCCGTTCGGTAGCTCGCGTCAGGCGGTGATCGCCTCGATGCGTTGACGCAACTGCGATTGCCAGACGTGTAAGAACTCGTCTTGGCGAGGCCCGACCTGATGAAAGTAGAGATGGTCG
>JBDTLT010000030.1:0-37205 GCA_039934635.1 Acidimicrobiales bacterium | reverse complement strand
AGACCGACGTGCTCTTGGGGCGAGGCACCTACGACTATTGGGTCGACTATTGGCCGACATCCGACGTCGAACCGTTCGCGTCGTTCATCAACCGCACACAGAAACACGTGGCAACTTCGAGCGAGTTGACGGGTCACTGGCACAACACCGTCCGCATCCCGTCACCAGTTGCCGACTACGTCCGCGACCTGAAACAACAGCCGGGCGGCGCCATCGGCATCCACGGCAGCATCGCGTTGGCGCGGTCGTTGATCGCGGCCCGACTCGTCGACGTATTGCGACTCGTGATGCCACCGACGATCGCGGGTCACGGCAAACGCCTCTTCACCGCCGATACCGAGATGGAACTTCAACAGTTCGATCTGGTCGACCTCCTGCGATCGCCCAAGGGCACCCTATTTCTCCACTATCGGAAGAGCAGCGACGGCCGCAACGCCGTCTCGGGCGCGCGATGAGCCGTGGTGAGAGGCTGCGCGACGCGACGTAGGCTCGCGACGGGGAGCGGATCATGAACGAATCGGCGGGTGGGGTCTCCTACGGGCGACGGTTGACCGAGATCGCGGCCGAGCGGCCCGAGGACGTCGACCTCGTGATCGTCGACCGCCAGGGAAACGAGCGCAGTGTCACGTGGCGCGAACTCGAGAGCCGCGCGAACCAGATCGCGCGTGCGCTACAGCGGCATGGCGTGGGCAAGAACGACGTGGTCGGACTGGCGCTACCGAGCTGTGTCGAGCACGTGCTCGTGACGGTCGCGATCTGGAAGCTGGGCGGCACGCTGTTGCCGCTGCGCTACGACATTCCCGACTGGGAGATGGCCCGGATGCTGTCGCTGGCCCAGCCGAAAGTTCTCGTGAGCGACCAGCATCGCGCGTCGTGCCCAGTGCTCACGCGTGCTGACCTTGCCGCGACGGCGGCGCTGCCTGACGACGCGCTGCCCGACGCAGTATCGGAATGCATAAACCTCGTCGCCTCGTCGGGCTCGACCGGGCTCCCCAAGCTCATCGTCACCCCCGCTCGTGGGGTTGTCGACGATGACCCGCAACAAACGGCTACCCGGGGCGAAACGGCAATGGTGGCGCTCGTGGTCTCACCGCTCTACCACGTGAACGGATTCGCATTCGCGGCACCGGTCATGCTCGAAGGTGGACGGGTCGTCATCCTCGAGAAGTTCGACGCCGCACTCGCCGTTGAGCTCATCGAGAGGCACCAGGTCACCTTCACCGTGATGGTGCCGACGATGTTGCAACGCGTCGCTCGGTTGCCTGGCTTACAGCGTGAACAGCTCGCGTCGCTGCAGCGAGTGGTCTACGGCGGCGCCCGCGTGCCCGAATGGGTGGTGGAGCGTTGGCTCGAGCTCGTGCACCCGTCGGTGTTCGTGTTGATGTATGGCTCGAGCGAGCGCATCGGTCTGGTGATGATGACCGGTGAAGAATGGGCCGAACACCCGGGCGCCAGCGGTAAGCCGGTCGATGTCGAGCTGAGCATTCGCGACGAATCGGGCAATCAGGTGCCGTCGGGCGCTGTCGGAGAGATCTATGTGCGACCGCTGGGGGAGCGCCGCCTGTTCGAGTACATCGGTATGCCGACCCCCGCGCCCACCGCCGATGGGTTCTACACGATCGGTGACCTCGGGTGGGTCGACGACAGCGGCTACCTCTACGTCGTCGACCGCCGCAAGGATCTCATCATCAGTGGCGGCGCCAACGTGTTCCCCGCCGAAGTGGAGCACGCGTTGAGCGAACATCCGGACGTGGTCGACCAAGTCGTCGTGGGCGTGCCTGACGACGAATGGGGACACCGCGTCCACGCGATCCTTCAGGTGGCCGATCCGGCGCATCCACCGACCGACGACGAGTTCCGCGCATTCTGCAAGGAGCGGATCGCGTCGTACAAGGTGCCGAAGACGTTCGAACTGGTCGACCGCGTGCCGCGTACCGAGGCCGGCAAGCTCAACCGCACGGACCTCGGCCAGCAACGCGCCGAGCGGTGATCGATTCGAGGCGAGTAGGCCCGCTGCGGTGTCGCGCCCACGATCCTCCGGCGGTCGTTGAGTAGGTGTGCGATACTCCGCGATCGCCGGCCTATGACGGGCTGGCGAACGACGGGGGATGGTGATTGCGCGATGTACCTCTTTCAACGCATGCTCACGCTTCGGGGTGGAGTTCGAAAGCCGATGGCGTGGGCTATCGAGATGAACAAACTCGTCAACGAGCTCGGTGGGGTCGAGGTCGGTCTGTGGTCGGCCTCGTTCGGCTTTCCGCTCGGCACCGTGATTTGGAGTGCCCGAGTCGAGTCACGAGCGGCACTCGCCGAGGTGACCGCCAAGCTCATGCCGAGCGATGAGTACCACTCCTTGGTCAAGAAGGGGCAGAAGTACATCGACGGGGCGGGCCAGGACACGCTGCGGCAACTGATTCATGCCGAATCGCCGACGCCGACATCACCGCCGGTCGGCGCGTCGGTGACGGTGATCACCGCGACCCCGAATCCGGGCCAAATCTCCAAGGCACTCGTCTGGGGTGTCGAGATCACGAGGACCTATGCCCGCATCACGGGCACGCCGGCGTCGTTCTTTGCCGATGCATACGGTCCGTTCGGTCAACTGACGTGGATCACTCCTCACGTGGACCTCGCGGCGGCTGATGCGGCCAACGACGCGCTTCAGGCGAACCCCGAGTACCTCGCGTCGATCGACAGCGCGGGAGCGTTGTTCGTTCCGGGCTCGGGCATGCAAGCACTCGCAACGCGCGTCGCGTAAGGCGGCTACTCCGCCGACGCGGGCACGGGCACTGTGACGGTGCCGACCGCGCCGTCGGCCTCGCTGGTGCGGTCGAGGTTGCGATCGGGTCGCACACGGTCGAGGTTGGCAATCGAATTGTGTCCGGTGACGCAGAACAACGTGTGCCCATCGTGCCCGCCGAGATCGCAGGCGATCGCCCACGTTCCCGGTGTGGGAATGGTGGCCACGATCTCGCCTCCTTCGCGGACGCGCACGTATTCCTCGGTGAGCGGAGAGCCGAACCAGATCGCTCCCTCGGCGTCGATGCAGATGCCGTCGGGATGACGGCCGGGCACCGACGCGAACACGCGGCGGTCGGTGAGCGAGCCGTCTGCGTTGATCGTGAAGGCGGTGAGGCGAGCCTGACTGGTCTCGGCGACGATGAACGTAGATCCGTCCTCGGTGACGACGCTGCCGTTGGGAGACTGCATGCGATCCGCGGCCACCGCCACTTGCCCGTCAGGCTGAACGAGCAGAATTGCATCACGCGGCCCGGCCGCACCTCCCCCGACGTTGCGCGCGTTGACGTATGCCCGCCCGCGTCGGTCGACGCACATGTCGTTGAGGAAGCCGTCGCAAAGCTCGTGCAGATCTGCGTGCACCGACCGACGATCGTCGCCGAAGCGCACGAGCTTGCGGTCGACCATCGACACGACGAGCGGGTCGCCGCCCGGCAAGAAGCCGAGACCGCTCACGCGATCGTCGAACTCGAATCGAGAGCGCTCGCCGCCGCGGTCGTCGAGGCGAATCACGCAATGCGCGTGAACATCGGATAGCCAGAGCGATCCGTCATGCCATCGCGGCGCCTCGGCGAATACGAATCCTGAAGCGAACGGCTGGACTGGTCCGAGTTGCACGCCTTCCATGATTGCACGCGGTCTCGTGCGGTCGATACGTCGGCCGTGAGAGGCTGGCGAGATACAGCAAGGGGGAAGCCGGTGGGATCGGACAATCCGCTCGAGGGCAAGGTCGGAGTCATCACCGGCGCGAGCAGTGGGATCGGTAAGGCAGCCGCATTGTCGTGGGCGACATTGGGCGCCGACATCGTTGCCAGTGCGCGCAGCGATGCGCCCCGCGCCGACGGCTACCCGTCGCTCGTCGACACACGCGAAGGGGTCGAGGCTCTCGGACGTCGGTGCGTTGCGGTGAAAGCCGACGTATCCAAGGTCGATGACGTCGAGCAGCTCTACCAAGCGACGATCGACGCGTTCGGTCACGTCGACATCCTCATGAACAACGCCGCCGCGCTGGAGCAAGACGCGATGAATGCTTCATTTCGCGACATGACTCTCGAGAGCTGGCGCTACCAGATCGACGTCAACCTGACTGGCCCGTGGCTCGTGACCAAGACGTTCTTGCCGGGGCTGATGCCGAAGGGTGGTTTGGTGATCAACGTGACCTCGGGGCCGTTGCCCGATCAGCCGCCGTACATGCGATTGCCGGGGCAGGGGTATCCGGGCGCGGCGTACCCCACGAGCAAAGCGGGGCTGAACAGGATGACCGAGGTCTTGGCCAACGAGTTGCGCGAGTACGGCATCGCAGTCGTCGCGTTTCATCCGGGTCGAGCGAGAGTGGAGCGCAGCATTGCCCGCTTGACCGCGGCCGGGTACGACGCAAACCAGTGGCTGGGTGTCGAGCATGCGATTGCGAAGCTCGAATGGCTCGTCACGCATCCCGAACCGATGTCGATCACCGGCACGGTGCAGTACACACCGCAACCGAGCCCCGAGGGCGGGTGACGGTAGGTCGACGAGCGAAGCCACCTCAGCTAGGTTCCCGGCTCGGGGGTAGACGACATGGCCAGTGTGCAAGCGGAACAGATGAAAGCAGCGATGCGAGCGACGCGGGCAAATTCGGCCGGCACCGCCGCGCCGAGCCTCGAACAGATGCGTGAACTCGCGAATCCCATGATGGCGGCGATGGCAACGGTTCCGGCGCGCGTGCGTTTCGAGGCCGTCGATGCCGGCGGTGTCCCGGCCATTTGGGTCGTGCCCGAAGGTGCGACCACCGATCGCGTCATCCAGTACCTCCACGGCGGCGGTTACGTTATCGGCACTGCCGCGACCCATCAGAACATGGTCGGTCATCTCGCCGCCGCAACTGGTTGCCGCGCACTGTCGGTCGACTATCGGCTCGCGCCCGAGCACCCGCACCCGGCGGCGGTGGACGACAGCATGACTGTGTACGAATGGCTGCTCGGCCAAGGTATCGATGCGCGACACATCGCGGTGTCGGGCGACTCTGCCGGTGGAGGGCTCACAGTGGCGACGCTCATCGCGATTCGCGATCGCGGTCTGCCCAATCCCGCGGCGGGCGTGCCGATGTCGCCGTGGATCGATTTGGAGGCCACCGGCGCATCGATGCAACACAAAGCCGACGTCGATCTCATGGTCGGGGCGGCCGGGTTGAAAATGATGGCGGATCTCTTCCTCAACGGTCAGAGCGCTCATGAACCTCTGTGTGCGCCCCTCCACGCGGATCTGGCGGGCATTGCCCCGATCTACGTCCAAGTCGGCGGCGAAGAGACTCTGCTCGACGATGCGACTCGACTGGCGACGAATGCCGCGGCGGCGGGCGTCGACGTCCGCCTCGATGTCTTCCCCGAGATGCAGCATGTGTTCCAGCTCTGTGCCGGCAACATGCCAGAGGCCGATGATGCGATTGCGCGGATCGCTGCCTGGTTGCGTCCCAAACTCAGCCTCTCCGGGTCGCTACCGAAGGTTTGAGTGGGTCATGGCGACGTTCGATGACGCGGCCCGGCTGGCTTTGGCACTGCCCGACGTGACCGAGGCCGAGCGCTACGGCAATCGCACATGGTCCGTCGCCGGAAAGGCGTTCGCGTGGGAGCGTCCATTCAGCAAAGCCGATATCAAGCGATTTGGCGACACGCCACCCCCTGCGGGGCCGATCCTCGCGGTGCGGGTCGAAGACCTCAGTGAGAAAGAAGCCGTGCTGGCGGCCGAACAAAAGGGGTTCTTCACCATTCCGCACTTCAACGGTTACTCCGCAGTCTTGATTCAGATGACGAAGGTCGGCAAGCGCGCCCTGCGAGAAGCGATCATCGATGCGTGGTTGGCGTGTGCACCGCCCAAACTCGCCGATGAGTACCTGAGTCGCTGATCTGACTCGCGTCGGTCGACCTATTGTCTGCGCTCTGACACTCTATAAAGGCGGGCCGCGTGAAGATCGGACTTTGTTTTCCCTACGCCAAGGGGAACCTCACGCGTGAACTGACCCTCGAGTGGTTTCGTCGTGTCGACGAGGGGCCATTCTCGGCGTTGTCCTGCGGTGAGCGGGTTGTAGGGACCAGCATCGACATGATGGCGCTCATGGCCGCCGCCGCGGCCGTGACCCAACGCGTGCGGATCGTTCCTACGCTCTACGTACTCCCGATGCACCCCGCGATCCATGTGGCCAAGCACGCGGCGACGCTCGATCTGATCTCGGGCGGACGAACCACCATCACCGTCGGTATCGGCGGCCGGATGGACGACTACAAGTGCATGGAGAAGGAGCCGGTCCGGCGTTACGCACGGCTGGACGAACAGGTCGCCGAGATACGGCGTATCTGGGCCGGTGAGTTGCCGTTCGAGGGCACCGAAGCGGTCGGCCCGACGCCCGTTCAGGTGGGCGGCCCACCGATTCTCGCCGGGGTCACCGGGCCCAAAGGAATCGCTCGAGCCGCGCGGTGGGCCGACGGCATCTACTCGTGGTCAGGCAACGGTGTCGCCGATGAGATCGCCGTTCAGCTCGAGCGGGTCAACGGCGCATGGGAGGCGGCCGGCCGCACCACCGCGCCGCAGCGCGTCGCCGGCTTTTGGTGCTCCCTCGCGCCGAACGCCGACGAGAAGCTCAAGGACTATGTCTACAAGTACATCAAGGTGATGGGCGAGGCGCCCGCCCGCTGGATGGCGTCGATGGTCGACCGTTCATCGCCCGACGCGGTGCGCGAGTCGCTCGACGCCTACGAAGCGCTCGGTGTCGAGGAATGCTGGCTCAACACCGCGACATCCGAGATCGCCGAGATCGACGCGCTCCTCGAAGTGATCGACAAGCGCGGCTAATCGCGTCGGCGACGGCGACCGGACAACACCCAGACGGTTGGTTCTCGTAGCAGTTGGCGCGCTCGCGGCGCGACAAACACCCAGGGTCAGCCGCCGCGTCACGAGGTTCTGTCTCGTGCGGCGAAGCCGCACCGATCCGTTGCGGCGGCGCCGCACTAGGTAGACGCCGAACTCGAACGGCGCCTCGCGGGACGCGCAGCACCACAGTCCGGCCTCATCACACGTCAGCAACTCGTAAAGGTCGGCTTCAGCGACCATCAAATCCGCACCCGCGTGAGCAGCGGGCGTTTGGTGGTGTTGCATCGCAGCGTCTATCTCGTTGCCGGAGCGCCGCTGAACGATGCGGTGTGGCTTCGGGCAGCAACACTCGCGACCGGTGGCGTCGCGTCGCATCGCAGCGCGGCGCACCTGCTGGGCCTGATCGATTCCCCTCCATCGCGACCGGAGATCACCATTGATGCGACTGGAAGCGTCCGGGTTCCGTTCATCACCCATCGGTCTAGTGATCTGCTGAGTCGGGACGCGACGACGGTGAACGGTGTCTCGACGACGAATGCGACGCGGACACTCATCGACCTCGGTGCGGTCGTTCGCTCAGCCACGCTCGAAACTGCGTTGGAGCGCGCATTGCTGGGGCGGGTCACGACGTTCGATCGGCTGTTGCGCCGGTTCTTCGAACTCGCGGCGAAAGGTCGCCCTGGAATCGCGGCGAAGCGTTCGCTACTCGTGCCCGCGACCCGACGCTGGCACCAGCGGAGAGTGATCTCGAGACACTGCTCTTCAAGATCCTGCGCGACGGCGGTCTGCCCGCGCCGGTACGTCAGTTCGAGGTCGTGGTTAAGGGGCAACGTTTCTATCTTGATGCGGCATATCCCGAGTTGCTTATCTTCATGGAGGGCGACGGCTTCGGCGTGCATTCGCAACACGATCCGTTCGAGATCGATCGATCACGACAGAACTTATTGGTCCTCGCTGGCTGGTTGCCTTTGCGGTTCACTTGGCGAAGACTTTGCCGCTCGCCCGAGGATGTCGTCGCTGAGGTGAGCGACGCTCGAGTCCTTCGCCAGCGGATGTTCTCGTAGCATTTGGCGCGCTGGCAGCGCGTGTGATGCACAAAGAACCTCGCGGTCCGACAACTCGCGTCGGCGTCGGCGAGTGCCCGGCCGCGAGTGCCCGCCCGCGCTCCGCTCAGAGTAGGCGGCCGCGCACCGCGGTCGATCCACCATCGACGGGCAAGGTGATGCCGGTGATGACCTCGGACTCGCGACTGGCGAGGAAGAGCGCGGCGAGCGCGACGTCACGCGCGGTGGCCAGCCGAGTGAGTTGCATGCCCTCGAGCTCGGCCCTCCGTGCGTCGGTCATACCGGCGTCGCGACCGTCGTGGATGATGTAGCCGGGTTGCAGCGCGTTGCACCGTACGCCCTGGCGCGAGTAGTCGGCGGCGATCGATCGGCCGAGCGCGTTCATGCCGGCTTTGGCGGCCGAGTACGCGGCCTGACCGGGGCGGGCGAGACTGGCCGACTTGGCCGACACGTTCACTATCGAGCCGCCACCGGCATCGATCAGATGCGGGATCGCCAGCCGGCACATCTCGGCCGCCGCTATCAACGTGACGGACAACATCTCGTGCCACAGCTCGTGGTCGATGGCCGTTACCACGCCGTCGCGCGCGATCGCGGTGGGTGACACTGCGTTGTTCACGAGCACGGTGAGGCGGCCGAACTGTGCCACCGCGCGATTGACGAGCGTCTCTCGACCTTCGGGCGTCGTGAGATCGCTGGCCACGAACAAATGATTCGCACCCGGTGCCCGCGCCAGCCCCGTGACGATCGCTTCACCCGCGTCGACTCGTCGACCGCTGACGACTACCGACGCACCCTGCTCGGCGAACAGCGTTGCGATCTCACGGCCCAGCCCCGATGTCGATCCGGTCACGATCACCACTTCGTCGCGCATGCGCAGCGTCATCTCGCCGTCGCCTCCAGTTGCTCGCACAAGAACGCGCGCACCGATGCCCAGCTGGCCGCGCTGGCCAGCTGTGGGCGGTACTCGAGGCCGATCGGTCCGTCGTAGCCACCGTTGCGGAACGCGCGGACGGTGTCGAGATACGGCGCGCTACCCGCGCTCGGCTCCTCGCGGTGGGGCAGACCGGCGAGCTGCATGTGCCGGATGAGCCCGATGCGATTGCCGATTGTCTCGGCGACGAGCTCGTTCATCCGCGACGCATGGTAGAAGTCGACGACGATGCCGAGCGCGGTTGACCCCACCGCGTCGACGAGTGTGACGGCGTGGTGCAGACGGCTGACATACGCCATCGGATGGTCGAAGGCGTTCACCGCTTCGAGGGCCAGCGTCACGCCACTTGCTTCTGCGAACGGCAGCGCATCACGCAACGCGGCAACTGCGCGGCCGCACTGCTCGGCCGCGGAAGCAGTTTCGTCGCGGGCGCCGGACGCAATGATGATCGTCGACGCGCCGAGGCGGCCTGCCACTGCGGCGGTCTCGCGTACCGCGGTGACGAACTGATCCGGCTCGCACACCATCGACACGATCGGATCGACCACCATTGCCGTGACGTGCACGTCGGTGGCGCGAAGGACATGCTCGAGGCCGTCGACATCCTTGTTGCGCCAACCCCAGAACTCGATGGCGTGCACCCCTGCGGCTGCCGCGATCGAGACTCGTTCGTTGAAATCGGCACTGGCATCAGCGAAGAGGAACTCGACATTGGGCGACAAGACGAGTGCGTTCATGAAAAGTACAGCGCGGTCGCGTTCGTGTCGAGGATCTGTGTGCGTTCCGCGGCGGGGATTTCCGCGAAGAGGCGGTCGAGGATCATGCGGCTGCGCGGGAACGTCGACTCCGCGTGCGGATAGTCGGATCCCCACACGAGATTGCCGACACCAACGACGTCGCGCAGTCGCAAACCAAGTGCGTCCTCCTGGAAACTGATCATGACGTTGCGGTGGAAGAAGTCGCTTGGTCGTGCGTCGTCTTGGAATCGGTACCACTGCGACCGGCGGGCCCGCTGCGTATACGTGTAGTCCATCGATTGCAAGAAGTGGGGCACCCACGCGATCTCGTGCTCGAGCGACACCACCTTGAGTGTCGGATGGCGTTCGAACACGCCGGCGAAGATCATGTTTGCCAACGACAGCTGCACCCAGTGCGCAGAGGTCACGTAGCGCGCCGGCGTCGAGAGGAGCTTGAGGGCCATGTCGGACGGGGCGTGCGATGGTGACGACGGCGGCGGCAGCACGCGGTTCGTGCCGATGTGCAGGCTCAACACGATTCCGAGATCGGCGGCCGCGGCCCAAAACGGCTCGTAGCGCGGATGGTCGTATGCGATCGACTCATCCGGGTAGACGCTGATCATTGCGCCCTGCAACCCGAGGCGCGCGGCGCGTTGTAGTTCAGCGATGCCGGCGTCGATGTCGTCGAGTAGCACGAGCGCCACACCCGCCAACCGGTGGGGCGCGGCGGCACAGAACGCAGCGATCCAGTCGTTGTACGCAGCGAACAGCGACTGCAGCAATACCGTGTCGGGCAGTCGCCACAACTGCAATCCGAGTGTGGTGTACACCACCTCGCGGTCGACGCCGTCGGCGTCCATGTCGGTGAGCTTGCTGTCGGGCTCGTAGCCCCCGCGTCGCACCTCGCTCATGCGGGCGGCCATCCGCAGCTTCGCTTGATCCTCGAAGCGCACGCCGACGTCGGCGCCACCGTGCACCGACATCAACTTGAGGCCGTCGACATACCACCAGTCGGCGTCGTCGCCGGCCACGAGTTGCGGCGCGCGGTCGTGCAGCGAGCCGGGCAGCCGGGTGATCCAGAGGTCCGGCGGCTCGATCACGTGTGAGTCAGTCGAGACGATCACAGAACCCCCTTCACACAGTACGTTGTAGCGCATGGGGGTCGAGCTGCGCCCGCTTGCTGCGTCGTTTGGTGTCGAGGTCGTGGGTCTCGATGTGCGCGCTGGTCCCTCCGACGCCGATCGCGAGCGCGTGGTCGACGCGTTCTTCGTTCAGCATCTCGTGCTCGTGCGCGATCAGCAGCAGATTTCCGTCGACGAGCAGCTGGCGTTCGCTAGTTGGTTCGGCACGCTCCGCACGCCATCGCGCGAGATCCACCCGCACCTGCGAGACACCGACCTGCGCTACACCTATTTGTCGAACACGCGCGAGGACGGCACCGGTGGCGCCAATGCCGAGCTCACACCGCATCAGGACTATTCGTTCGCCGACCCGGTGGGTGCGATCTGCCTCTACGCCATCGAAGTGAGCACGGCCGGCGGCGAGACCGGGTTCATCGACGCGGCCGAGGCGTATACGCGGCTACCGGCGCCACTGCGCGAGCAAATCAGCGACCTATCGGCGGTGCACTTCGAGCGCTTCGCCCGAGGGCCAGTGCCGAGCCGGACGCGGCATCCGGTAGTGCTGCACCATCCCGTGACCGGCATCGCGATCTTGTTCGTGAACCCGTTGTTCACCGAATCGATCCCTGATACGGACGATGATTCGTTGCTCGCCGAATTGCAGGTCTCGTTCGAGGCGCCTGCCATTCAGTACTGGCATCGCTGGCGACCCGGGGACTTGCTGATCTGGGACAACTTGGTGCTGCAGCACGCACGGAAGGGATTCGCCGCCACCGACCGCCGCACACTGCGCCGCTGCCAAATCGACTTCAGCGCGGTGGGATCAACCGCGCCGCCTGCGATAAGTCGATGATGTAGGCGGCAGTTCGGTCGCGGCGCATCATGAGCACCACGGCCGCGATCGTTGCCAGGATCAACACCGCACTGGAAATCCGGACAAAGGCGGTGGCGCCATCGATGATTCGCTAGCGTCGTTGTGAGTTGAGCGGCGGGAGAAGCTTGGTGTCGGAGCATCGCGTGTCGGTTGAGTGGCAGCGCGGCGATCGCGATTTCGGACTCGGGTATGACCGAGATCATCTCTGGAAGTTCGATGGCGGCGCCACGATCGAGGCGTCGTCGGCGCCGTCGTTGATGGGCAATCCTGCACTCGTTGATCCGGAAGCCGCATTCGTCGCTGCGATCTCGAGTTGTCACATGCTGTGGTTTCTCTTTCTGGCGGCCAAGGAGGGTCTGACGGTCGATTGCTATGAGGATTCTGCCGTCGGCTACATGGAGCGTGATGCGACGGGCGTTACATGGATAACTCGTGTGGAGCTCGTACCAAGAATCAGCTTTGCGCCGGCTTCGTCCCCGTCAGCAACGCTCATTCGTGACCTTCATGACCGCAGTCATCACAACTGTTTCATCGCCAACTCGGTGCGTACCCAGATCACCGTCGTCCGGGCGCAGTCGTGATTTCCGCACCGCCGCGCCGACGAGGCGCGCTGGTCGGGTAGATCGCAGTGAGTAGCTGAAGGAGTCGCGGAAAAAGCGGCGTGAAGCGGCCTTCGCCCCAAGGCAAGTCGGGTTCGTTGGCGAAGGCCTGGGTGAGCACGCCCGCGATGAGCGTTGACGTGAGGTACAGCGCCTCGTCGCTATCGGCGGCGGGGCCGAGTTCGCCTTTGCGCACGGCAGCGGCGAGCGCACGGCGTTGCAATGTCACCATCTCCACGCTCGGTGCCATCGCCTCGTCCGATGGCCGGAAGCTGGGTACCGGTCGCCAGAACAGCAGCTGGGCGAGGGCACGGTTCGACAGCGCCCAACGCCCGCTTGCTTCGAGACCCTTGCTGAGCGCGTCGAGGCCGGGTTCCGCGTCGACCATCGCGGATCGCATCGCTTCGAGGTGTGCCTGCTGCCCGCGCTCGAACAGCGCGTCGTACAACGCCATGAGCGACGGGAGGTACTTGTAGATCGACGGCGGCCGGACGCCCAGGCGGCGCGCGACTTCGGAGAGACTGAGACCGTTGACGCCCTCTTCGATCATCACGGCCTCGGCGATGGCCAGAATTTCCTCGATGGTCTCCTGCCGCCGGCGCGCCCGGCGGTCTCCGGTTCCGGAGTTGGTCCCCGCCGAAGGTTCCGTTGGCATGGTCCGCATCATAGCGCATTCTTTAGTTGACAGCGTTAGCTATATGCTATAGCTTTACCTACATCAACGGGGAGAGGACGCCATGGCACCGAAGAACCAGCGCTGGTGGTTGACCGAAGACAGCGTGAGCATCGAGATCGACGCTCCCGCCGAATGCATCTACGACATGGTCGCCGACATGCCCCGCATGGGCGAGTGGAGCCCGGAGTGCCAACGGCTCGAATGGACCGATGGCACGATGGGCCCAGCGGCGGACGCCACCTTCGTCGGTCACAACCGCGGCGGCCCGTTCGGCCTCATGAAGTGGTCGCGGCGCGGTCGTGTACTCACGGCCGAGCGTGGACGCGAGTTGGCGTTCGTGACCGAGGAGGGCAGGCGCGAGGGAACGGTGTGGCGCTACCGGTTCGAGACAATCGGGGACCGCACCCACGTCACGGAGTCCTACGAAGTGCGTTGGATCCCCACGTGGGCGCGCGTGGTCGACGTCCCCACGAACCGTCACCGCGAGCTCGTCGAAGCGATGCGGCACACGTTGCAACAGCTCAAGGTCGCGGCCGAGGCGGCCCTCACCACCGGAGGAACGCAGTGATGTCATGAGCGCGCCGCTCGCATCCTGCGCCCGCGGATGACCTCAGCGCATTTGGCGCGTTGAGAGCGCGCGCCAAATGCGCCGAGAACGAACTGCTACCCCATCTCGACCGCGCGGGGAAGGCGTCGGACCACGATGAGAAGTGCGCGAGGGGGGACTTGAACCCCCACACCCTTGCGGGCGCAGGCACCTGAAGCCTGTGCGTCTGCCATTTCCGCCACTCGCGCGTGGATGAAGCGAGAGCGCAGGCTAGCGCCTCGCGACGGGATCGCCCCCATGAGATACGCCGGCGAAAAGGCGCGCTGGGGTGGGACGGGCAGCCCACCGGGCGCCGCTAACGTGGGGCCGCGTGGGACTTCGTGCGATCGAGCGCCGGCTCGAGCAGATGGTCGAGGGCACCTTCGCCCGCGTGTTCAAGTCGGGCGTGAGGCCCGTCGAGATCGGCCGCCGCCTGGTGCGCGAGATGGACGATCGCCGCTCGATCGGGGTCAACGGCCGCCCGGTCGCGCCCAATGCGTTCACCGTGCGCCTGTCCGCGGAGGATCACGAACAGATGGACGGCATCCGTGAGTCGCTCGTGCGGGAGCTGTCCAACGCCGCGCGCGAACACGCCCGCGACGAGGGCTACGGCTTCCTCGGGCCGATCACCTTCGACATCCAGCCCGACGAGTTGCTGCACACGGGTCAGTTCCGCATCAGCGGTCGGCTGGCCGAGGGAGAAGGCGCGGGCGTCGTCGGCACGCTGGTCTTGCCGACCGGACAACGGGTGGTGCTCGGCGAGTACGTGCTCACCATCGGCCGGCTCCCCGAGTGCACGATCACGCTGGCGGACACCAACGTGAGCCGCAAGCACGCAGAGGTCCGTCCCGAAGGTGCGGGCTTCATGTTGAGCGATCTCGGTTCGACCAACGGCACGTTCGTCAACGGTGTGCGTATCACGCAGCACGAGTTGGCCGACGGCGATGTCATCACATTCGGCGGCGCGGCGAAGATCACGTTCGAGGCGTCCTGAGTGTCCGAACAGCTGCTCAACGTTTTCAAGATCTGTCTCTTGATCGTGCTGTACCTGTTCTTCCTGCGTGTGTTGCGCGCAGTGTGGGCCGAGCTCAAAGAACCGAAACCGGCCGTCGTCGCCAGCCCCGCACCCGCGGCGGTGCCCCCTGCCGCAGTCGCACCACCGCAGCAGCCGGCGCGCGCGCATCTCGTCGTCGTAGCACCCGAAGAGCAACGCGGTCGTTCGTATGAGTTGCTCGACGAGTTGACCGTCGGGCGCGCCGCCGGTTGCCACATCGCGCTCGACGATCGCTTCGTGTCGCAATTGCACGCGCGGATGTTTCGCCGCGACGACCAGCTCTTCATCGAAGATCTCGGTTCGACCAACGGCTCGTTCCTCAATGACGACAAGGTCACAGGGCCCGCGCTGTTGAAGAAGGGCGACCACGTTCGCATCGGCAACGTCGTGATGGAGCTCCAATGACGTCGTTCGTCTCGGGGGTAGCGACCGATGTGGGGCGAGTACGCCACATCAATCAGGACAGCCTCGTCGCGCGGCCTGGCCTTTACGCGGTCGCCGACGGCATGGGTGGCCACACTGCCGGTGAGGTCGCTGCCGAAATCGCGGTCGAAGTACTCGTAAATCGTGACGCCATCGTCTCGACGCAAGACCTCATCCAAGCCGTGCACGCGATGAACGCGGCGATCATGGCGCGTGCCGATGCCGAGCCCGAGCTCAGCGGCATGGGTACGACATTGTGCGCCTTGGCTCTCGTATCGACCGGCGAGCAAGAACGGCTCGCGCTCGCCAATGTCGGCGACTCGCGGATCTATGTCTACGCCGGTGACGAGTTGCAACAGTTGACCGAAGACCACAGCCTGGTCGCGCAACTTGTGCGTGACGGCAGCTTGACCGCCAGCCAAGCGGATCGCCATCCTCAGCGGAACGTGTTGACGCGAGCGCTCGGCATCGACCATGACGTTGCGGTCGACGCGTGGGAGATACTGCCGTTTGCCGGCGATCGTTTCGTGCTGTGCAGCGACGGATTGAGCAACGAGCTCACCGACGATCAAATTGCGGCGGTGCTGCGGCGCCTTGCCGACCCGCAAGAAGCGGCCAACGAACTCGTCCGCCTCGCCAACGAGAGCGGGGGTCGCGACAACGTCACCGTGGTCCTCGTCGACATCGTGGGCGACGAGCGCAGCGACGGTGCTTCGGCGTCGATCACCAAGCAACGCGTTCCCGATATGGCCGGCTTCGAGACCGCAATGGACGACCAGATCGTCGACGACAGGACCGTGCGGGCGGTAGTCGCCGAGCCTGTTGTGCCCGCCGCGCACGCGAGCCAGGAGGTACGCGAACCGCGACCGCCGATCTTCACGGTGCGCATGGTGTTGTTCCTCTTCGCCTGCCTGCTGGTTCTGCTCGTTGCCGTGGGTGCCGTCTTTTGGATCGGGCGGCGCACCTACTACGTGGCCTTCGACGACGCGGACCAGGTCGTCATCTATCGCGGCCGGCCGGGCGGCGTGCTGTGGATCGAGCCCACCGAGGCCGAGGCGACCGACTTGACCAGATCCGAGATTCCCGAGGCGCTATTGCCGACGCTCGAGAAGGGCCACGACGTCAGCTCGCTCGCCGATGGCCGCAGCTATGTCAACAACATTCGGGGAGAGATCGCACGCACGGGCGCAAACAACGGCACCGCCACGTCGACGACCGCGCCGGGCACGTTGCCCGTGCCGCCGGCACCTACTACCACCGCGCCCGGAACGACTTCTCCCTCGGCCGCGACCAGCTCACGATGAGACGCCGGGTCGAGCTCGGTCTGGTCGTTTTGGCCGCGCTCATCACGATCGCGGCCTACGTGTTGGTCAGCATGGGTAGCGACGCATCGGTGCCCGCGAACATCGGGCCGTTCTTCGCCGCGGTGCTGGCCTTGCTGATCGCCGCGCACATCGCGACTCGCCGGTTGGCCCCCAACGCCGACCCACTGTTGTTGCCGTTGGCCGTCCTGTTGAACGGGTTGGGCTACGTGTTCATCGTGCGCGTCGCGAACGACGTGCGCGGCGCCAAGGACCTTCCCGGTCTGCAGGCCACGTGGACGCTGCTCGGCGTGGGCGCCTATATCGCAACGCTCATGGTGCTGCGCCGCGTCCGTGTGCTCGATCGCTATCGCTACATCTTCATGGCTATCGGCGTCGCACTGCTGTTGCTGCCCTTGACGCCCAAGCTCGGCGTCGAAGTGAGCGGCGCGCGAATCTGGATTCGCGCGGCGGGCCTGAGCTTCCAGCCGGGCGAGGTAGCAAAGATCGCGCTCGCCATCTTCTTCGCGTCGTACCTCGTCGAGCACCGTGAAGTGCTGCGCATCGGCAGCTTCAAGTTCGGACCGCTGCACCTCCCAGAGCCGAAGCATCTCGGCCCCGTCGGCCTCGCGTGGGGTGTCTCGCTGATCGTGCTCGTCATGGAACGCGATCTGGGCTCGTCGCTGCTGTTCTTCGCGGTGTTCGTCACGATGGTCTGGATCGCGACCGAACGTTCCGCATATCTATTGATCGGGTTGCTGCTCTTCTCCGGCGGCGCGTATGCGAGCTATCAGAAGTTCGACCACGTGCAGACGCGCGTCGTGGCGTGGACCGACCCCTGGCAGGACCCCAAGAACAAGGGTTTCCAGATCATCGAAGGCCAGTTCGCAATGGCCGAAGGCGGGTTGACCGGCACCGGCCTCGGTCTCGGCAAGCCCTACAGAGTGCCCAAGGTCGAAACCGATTTCATCTTTGCCGCGATCGGTGAAGAGCTCGGCCTTGCCGGTTCGACGGCCATTCTTATCGCCTTCCTCCTGATTGTCGCCTCTGGTTTGCGCATCGCGGTACGGGCGCGCCACCCGTTCGAAAAGCTGTTGGCGGCGGGTTTGACCGCGATGATCGGCTTCCAGGCGTTCATTATCATCGGCGGAGTCACGCGCGTCGTTCCGCTGACCGGCATCACGTTGCCGTTCGTCTCCTACGGCGGGTCGTCGTTGCTGTCGAACTACGTGCTGCTTGCGCTGTTGGTGCGTATCTCGGACGAGTCGGCGGGAGCGCCAACGCGCTCGCGTCCAAGGCGTCAGCGCCGCGTGCGCGAGTCAGAGCCGGTAGTGATCGGTGAAGTCGCCGGATGAACCGCCAGATCCGCCGGCTCGGCATCGCGATCATCATGCTCTACACGATTCTGTTCGTGCAGCTCAATCGCATCCAGGTCTTCGGCGCGAAACGACTCAACGAAGACGTCAACAACACACGCGACATCTTGCGCGACTTCGGCAAGCCACGCGGCGCGATCATCACGGCCGACGGCATTTTGTTGGCGCAATCGGTGCCCCTCGACGACAGCAAACGCACGTACCAACGGCAGTATCCGCAGTCGTGGAAGTTCGCGCACATCACGGGGCACTTCTCGTCGGTGCTCGGCTCGTCGGGTGTCGAGCAGGAATACAACGATCAGCTATCGGGACAAACGCTCGAGCAGCGCTACAAATCGTTGGCCGATCTCTTCATCGACCGCGACACGACAGCCAACGTGACGCTGAGCGTCAACAGCAAAGTGCAGCAAGCTGCGATCGACGGGCTCGGCGATCGTCGGGGGTCGGTGGTCGCGCTCGACCCGCGAACGGGCGAGATCTTGGCCCTCTACAGCAACCCGGCGTACGACCCGAATCTGCTCGCCGACATGTCGACGCAGAACGCGACAGCCGTCAGCACGCAACTCAACGCCGACCCACAAAAGCCCTTGCTCGCGCGCAGCTATCGAGAGATCTTCTTTCCCGGTTCGACCTTCAAGGTCGTGACCGCCGCGGCGGGCCTCGACGCCGGCGTCGTCACGCCCGATTCACCGGTCTACGCCGCCGCGCAGTCGTACACACCACCCAACGTGCTCGACCAGTTCGCGATCTCCAACTTCGAACGAGAGACTTGCGGCGGCGCGCTGTTCGCGGTCCTGCGCGACTCGTGCAACTCGGCGTTCGCCCGGATGGGTACCGAAGACATCGGGCCCGATCGGATGATCAGCACTGCCCAAGCGTTCGGGTTCAACAGCAAGGTGCCGATCGACTTGCCGGGCGCGGCCACGTCGAACTTCCCGTCGTCGTTCGGAAAGCGCCTGCAAACATTGCGTTCGTATTACGCTTCGCGCGGCATCAACATCCCGGAAAGTGCGGATCCGGTCTATGTGACCGAAAGTTCGGGCCCGTTGGCGCAGTCGTCGATCGGACAGAACGATGTCAAGGCAACACCGTTACAAATGGCTATGGTCGCGGCCGCGGTCGCCAATGACGGTGTAATGATGAAACCTCACGTCATGAAAGAGATCCGTGACCTCGACGGAAATCTCGTCTCGCGCTACGAACCGGCGGCGTGGCGTCGCGCGATGACCTCCCAAACTGCATCCACTCTGCGCGACGCAATGCGCGGTGTCGTCGACGCGGGTACCGCGACGGCGATGTTCGTCGACGGCCTCGAAACCGGCGGCAAGACGGGTACCGCGCAGCTTGGTACCGCAGCGTTGAACTCACACGCCTGGATCATCGGCTTTTCTGGTTTGCCCGGCCAACCGCCCTCGATCGCGGTCGCCGTGATCGTCGAGGCGCAGCCGGGTGCAAGTGAACAAACCGGCGGTCGGGTCGCGGCGCCGATCGCTCGGAGCGTGATAGAGGCTGCCCTCCGATGACCGATAGGTACAATACGGACCCTATGTCGCAAGTCTCACCGACCGTCTTCAACGGCCGGTACGAGCTCCAACGACGACTGGCGCGCGGCGGCATGGCCGACGTGTTCCTCGCTCGTGACCGCCTCCTCGATCGTCCCGTGGCGATCAAGGTGCTCTTCCCCGACCTCGCGGCCGACACCGCATTCGTGCAGCGCTTCCGGCGCGAGGCGCAAGCGGCGGCCAACCTCAACCACCCCAACATCGTCAGCATCTTCGACTGGGGCCAGCAGGACGACACGTACTTCATCGTGATGGAGTTCATCGACGGGCGCAGCCTGGCCGACCTCATCCGCACCGAAGGCGTGCTCGACGCCGATCGCGCCGCCGAGATCGCCGGCGACGTGGCGGCGGCCCTCGGCGCCGCGCATCGCAGCGGGGTCATCCATCGTGACGTCAAACCGGGCAACGTGTTGATCACCAGCGACGGGCAAGTCAAGGTGGCCGACTTCGGCATCGCGACAGTGCTCAGCGATACCAACACCGACCTCACGCGCGCCGGCACGGTGATGGGCACCGCGACGTACTTCTCGCCGGAGCAGGCGCAAGGTCGTTCGGTCGACGCGCGGAGTGATCTCTACTCGCTCGGCGCGGTGCTCTTCGAGATGGTCGTCGGCCGTCCTCCGTTCAAAGGTGACACGCCACTCGCCGTCGCCATCAAACACGTGCAAGAGCAGCCGCCGTCACCGCGCGCATTGGGCGCCAACATCGCCGAATCGCTCGAAGCGATCACGCTCAAGTTGTTGGCCAAGAACCCCGACAACCGTTATCCAACTGCCGAAGATCTGCGCGCCGACCTTCGCCGCTATCGCGAGGGCATGCACTCGCTGCGCCGCGCGAATGCCGCGGCCGCGGCCTCGGGGACCGCGCCCACGCAGGCGGTCGGGATGGTGCGCGCGAGTGCCAACACCGGCGTGCAGGCGCAGCAGACCACGGCGATGCCCAGCGCGCCGATGACGACGCACTACGAACCACCGCCCGAAAATCGTGTCGGCATGGTCATCGCGGTCACGATGCTCTTGTTGTTGTCGATCGCGGGCCTCGTGTTCGCGTTCGTCAAGGTGCTCAACAACGACGACTCGCCGCCGGCTGCGACCGATATCGAAGTTCCCAACGTCGTCGACAAGACGCAGGGCGATGCCATCGCCGCCATCGTCGGTAGCGGCTTTCAGTCGCCGCAAATCGTCGAAGTCACGAAGGATGACAAAGCGCCGGGACTCGTGTTCCAACAGTCGCCCGAGGCCGGCAAAAAGGTCAAGCCGACGACCCCGATCGTGTTGCAGATCAGCTTGGGCGCCGGCAGTGATTTCCCGCCCTGTGTGGTCGGGTTGAGCGCCGACGAAGCCGACAAATCACTGAAGGACCGCGGCTTCGGCGTGCAACGCGTGTCGCAGTCGAGCATTGACGTCGCCGAAGGCCTGGTCATCTCGATGGATCCGCCGTGCGACCGCCAGCTGCAAAAAGGTAAGCCTGTCTTGATCCGTATATCGACCGGTGGGCAAGAGATCAATATGCCCAACGTGGTCGGCCAACCGATCGATCAGGTGCTCACCAATCTGACCAACCTCAAGTTGAAGGTCGACCAGGTGCGCGAGGCATCCGAGACCGTCGAACTCGACCGCGTGATTCGCACCGAGCCGGTGGCGGGCAAGATCAAAGAGGGCGCCCGCGTCACCGTGGTCGTCTCCGATGGGCAGCCCAAGTTCGAGATGCCCGACGTGCGCAACCTCGCCGAAGACGCGGCCACCTCGTTGTTGCAGAGCAAGGGGCTTGTCGTCACCATCGAGACGACGCCCGTCGCGGCCGATGACGTGCGGGCGGGCAAAGTCATCCAACAGAGCCAGGTGCCAGGGTCGCAGGTACGCAAGGGTTCGACCGTGCGGCTCACGGTAGGCAAGGCGCCGCCCGCGACCACGACCACGACAACGACCACCACGACGACGACGCGACCGTCGGGGACCACCACTCGGCCGTAGGCGCGGCGCGCGCTAGATCGTGGCTTTCACATCAGCGCGAGGAAGTTGCGCAGCATGTCGTGGCCACCCGTCGTCAGGATCGATTCGGGATGGAACTGCACGCCTTCGATGGCGTACTCGCGGTGGCGTAGACCCATCACGAGCCCGTCGTCGGTGGTGGCAGTGATCTCGAGGCAATCGGGGACCGAGTCGCGGGCCACGATCAGCGAGTGATAACGGGTGGCCTCGAGCGGGTTGGGGAGACCGGCGAAGATGCCCGCCCCGTCGTGGCGGATGAGCGACGTCTTGCCGTGCATGACCTGGGGGGCGCGCACCACGTCACCGCCGAACACCTGCCCCATGCACTGCAGGCCGAGGCAGACACCGAAGATGGGCACCCGGCCCGCGTGGTGGGTGAGCACGTCATTGGAGACCCCGGCGTCTTCGGGGCGACCCGGCCCCGGGCTGATCAAGATGCCGGCGGGGTCGAGCTCATCGATGTCCTCGACAGTGAGCGCGTCGTGGCGGTACACCACTGGCTCAGCGCCCAGTTCACCGAGATACTGGACGAGGTTGTAGACGAACGAGTCGTAGTTGTCGATCACGAGAACGCGGGGGCCCGGCATCGCCGTGCAGAGTAGCCGTGGCGCGCCCGCACCCCTCCAGGCTTTAACCTGTCGCCATGGCCAAACCCGAGAAGCGCAAGATCGAAGGCGGTCGAGTCACTCCCAAGGGAGGTCCCACGGCCACGCCGTCGGCGCGCTACACCCCGCCGGTGACCCGCAAGCAGGACATGCCGAGCCCCATGTGGGTGCCCGTGCTGATGTTCGCGCTGCTCGGCCTCGGCATCCTCGTCATCGTGCTCAACTACGTCTCGTTGCTGCCCGGCGGTGAGGTCAACAACTGGTACCTCGTGCTCGGGCTGGTTTTGATCCTGGGCGGCATCATCACCGCCACCCAGTTCAGATAGCCAGGCGTAATTACAGAGATGTGATTCCCCACAGCTTTGCCCACAGTCTGTGGACAACCCTGTTGCCAATGTGCACGCTGTGGCGCAGCGGTCGCAGAGTCACTCGATGGGGGCAACGAGATCCATGTCCTCCATGCAGTGCCGCGGCGCGTCGGGGACCTCGTCGTTGGAAATCGTCATGCGTACTTCGGTGCCACAGATCGAGCAGCGATACATGATCTTGACCTTGCGCAGTTCGCCGGGCGGCGGGGGTTCGGGGATGGGCTGGGCGAAGGCTCGTAGGAAGAAGAGCCCGAGGCGCACGATCACCAGCATCGCGAAGACGGCCACGAGCACTTTCACTACGATCATCGTCCACGCTTCTTTCCGTGCTGACGGTTGCTCAGGCCCGCCAAAATGGCGGCGAGGGCCGTGTCTTCGCCTTCGACGACCGCCAACCCGACGGTATCGGTCCCCGACAATGCATGCGCGAGTGCCGTGATCAATCGCCCGCCGGTAACCCCGGTGGGGTGGCCGAGAGCGATCGAGCCGCCGTCGGGATTGACCGTGTCGATCGCGAATCCGCATCCGGTGATGACGCGCAGCGCAGTGGCCGCATGACCTTCGTGCATCTCGACGCGGCCCAGGTCGGCGACGGTCAGCCCCGCATGGGCGAGCGTCCGCTCGACCGCGGTGGTCGCGGCCGGCTCGATATCGCGCGGACCTCGGGCGGCGGCGCCGCCACTGCGGATCGAGCAGAGCGGCGTCAATCCCAGGCTCTCGGCGCGGGCCCGCGTGGTGACCACGATGGCGACCGCCCCGTCCGCGATGCTCGCCCGGTTGGCCGCGGTCACCGAGCCGTGATCGTCGAACATCGGGGATACTTCGGCGATGTCGCCGATCTCGCGGGTGCACCGCTCGTCGCGGTCCACGACCCGGTAGCCGATATCGATCGGCACCAGTTGCGAGCGCGTTCGCGCAGTCGCGGCGCGTGCGGCGGAGTGCGAACGCTGCGCCCACGCGTCCTGCGCGCCGCGCTCGATCGAGTGGAGACGGGCGAGCTCGTCGACGCGCACGTCGTCGGGCAGCAGGCCCCCCTCCGCGGCATAGCGAGCAGCGACCCGATCGCCCCACGGCTTGCCGTACGCATGCCGGCCCATCGCCGCCGCGCCCATCGGCACGAGGCTCATCACTTCGACGCCGGCGGCGATGACGAGATCTACGGCGCCGGCCTGCACCGAGTACGCCGCGCGCAAAAGTGCCGCCATCGACGAGCACGAATGCTGGGCCACGCTCTCCGCGGGGATGGTGTCGGGCCAACCGGCGGCGAGCAACGCGGCGCGGCCGACGTCGCTCTGCGCGCCCACCGGCATCGCGCATCCGACGATCATCTGCTCGACGTGGCGTGGCTCGATGGGCGTCCGTTCACTCAATGCGACGAGCACGGACGCCAACAAGTCCGCGGGATGCCACCCCGACAACGCTCCGTGCACCTCGCCGATCGGGGTGCGGAGGGCGGCTGCGATCACCGGCAGGTCCGACGCCATCGTGCCATCCTCGCCCGCGGACCGATCCGACGACGAGTCGCCCCCCGCGGGGGAGTACCTTCGGGTCAGTTGCCGAAGGGGGAGACACTTGAGCCTTCCAACGTCTGAGGAGCTCGCGGCAAAGGTGGCGGGCCAGACCGTTGCCTCGGCCTTCGTGAGCGCGGTGCAGCGCTTCGGCGCCGCTACGGCGCTGCGCTGGAAGGATGGCGATCAGTGGCGGTCGCTCGACTGGCTCGGCTACGCGGATCGTGTTGCTCGTGTCGCCGGAGGGCTCCGTTCGCTCGGGGTCGAGCCGGGCGATCGCATCGTGATGATGATCCGCAACGTGCCCGAGTTCCACGTGCTCGACACCGCGGCATATTTCTGTGGAGCAACCGCGATCTCGATCTACAACTCGTCGTCGCCCGAGCAGATTCGCTACCTGACCAACCACAGCCGCGCCGCGATCGCCATCGTCGAGGACGAAGGTTTCTTGGGCCGCTTCGAGGCGGCCCGGGCCGACATACCGGCGCTGCGCCAGCTGGGCGTGGTGCGGGGCGCGGCCGACTTCACGTACGACGAACTGCTCTCCCACGCGCCGATCGATCTCGATGCCGCGGCGGCCGCGATCGACCCGCATCAACTTGCCACGGTCATCTACACATCAGGCACGACCGGGCCGCCCAAGGGCGTCATGCTGACGCACCACAACATCGCATGGACCGTCGAGAGCTTGTTTCGCGCAATCGCGCGCGACGATCTCGCCGGCAAACGCGTCATCTCGTATCTACCGATGGCCCACATCGCAGAGCGAATCACATCGCATTATCAAGGCATATTCTTCGGCTACGAGGTCGTCACGTGTCCCGACGCGGCCCAGTTGGCACCGTATTGCCGTGAGGTTCGCCCCGAGATCCTCTTCGGCGTTCCGCGTGTTTGGGAAAAGTTCTACGCCGGTGTTATGGCAAGCGTGAGTGCAGATCCTGCGCGTGCGGCGAAGTTCAACGCGGCGGTCGACGCGGCGATGCCGATCGTTGCCGCGCGAGATGCGGATCATGCGACTGCCGAACAACTCGCGACGCTGCAGTTCCTCGATTCGGCTGCGTTTGCGCCACTGCGCGAGCTACTCGGCTTCGACGCGTTGATCGCCGCGGTCAGCGGAGCTGCGCCGATCCCGCGCGAATTGTTGACATGGTTCCGCGCCATCGGTGTGCCGCTGTCCGAGGTCTATGGCCTATCAGAGACGAGCGGCCCGATGACCTGGGACCCGTGGAAGGTCCGAGCCGGCAGCGTCGGTCGCGCGATTCCGGGATGCGAAGTGGTCCTCGGTGACGACCGCGAGGTCTTGTGTCGAGGCGGCAATGTGTTCACCGGGTATCTCGACGATCCCACCAAGACCGCGGAGGCACTCGACGCGGAGGGCTTCTTGCATTCGGGTGATATCGGAGAGTTCGACGACGACGGTTACCTATGCATCGTCGATCGTAAGAAGGAACTGATCATCACGGCCGGCGGCAAGAACATCAGCCCGGCGAATCTCGAGGCCAAGTTGAAGCTCGTGCCACTCATCGGCCAAGCCGCGGTGATCGGCGACGCCCGTCCGTTCGTTTCCGCGCTGGTCGTGCTCGAACCCGATGCCGCGGTGGCGTTCGCCAATAGCGAAGGCATCCCTTATGGCTCGATAGCCGATCTCGCGGGCGACCCCAAGGTGATGGAGGCCATCGCCGCCGGCATCGCCGCGGTGATGGCCGATTTCAACAACGCCGAGCGCGTCAAGAAGTGGACAGTGCTCGGCCACGAGTGGTTGCCCGACTCCGACGAACTCACGCCGACGTCCAAGCTCAAGCGGCGCGTCATCGCCCAGAAGTACGCCGACGAGATCCAGGCCATGTACGACTGAGGCCGGGCACCCTTAACGACGGGAAGCCGCGCTAAAGCCCGTGGGCTCGCGGGTCGATAGACCAACGCGATGAGTCTGGAGGACTTTGTCATGGCCGATCTACCCGTCAATCATCCCCGCCCCGTGGGCGTCATCGACACCATCGATGGTGACATCGCGGTGGTGCTCGTGGGTCACGATCAGGAACCATGGCATTTCCCGATGGACGTGATTCCACAGGAGGCCACCGAAGGCAGTGTGCTGCTGCTGCGCCGGCGAGCCCGCACCCTCGATGTGGTCGCGGTCGATCCGGCGGGTGAAGTGATGAAGCGCCGGCCCTTCGACGAGCGGTTGCGGCGAGCGCGCCGCAAAGAGCGCTTCAATCGGGTCATCGCGCAGCTACAACTGACCTGAACGACCCGGCATGGTTATGCTCCCCGCCGCGACGGAAGGGGAGCCATGAAGGATGTCGATGTCGATTCAGTGAACCTGGTGCTGCTGATGATGCGCGTCGGGTTCGGTCTGATGATGGCCGCGCACGGGTACAACCATTTCTTCCGCGGCGGCAAGATCGCCGGCACCGGGCGGTGGTTCGCAAGCCTGGGCATGAAGCCGGGCAAGCTGCACGCTGTCCTGGCGTCGGTCACCGAGATCGGTGCAGGGTTCATGTTCGCAGCCGGGTTGCTGACACCGCTGGCGGCGGCCGGCCTTATCGGCACGATGACCGTTGCCATCGGCACATGGCACCGCAAGAACGGCTTCTTCATCATCAAAGAGGGTTGGGAGTACGTGACCCTCATCATCGTCGCGTGCATCACCGTGTCGACGCTCGGCCCCGGTGAGTGGTCGATCGACAACGCGCTCGACATCGCCGACGATCTCGACAGTTGGACTGGCTTCATTCTGTCGAGTGCGATTGGCATCGGTGCCGGTTTGCTGCTCATGGCGATCTTCTACCGGCCCGCTCCCAAAGTTGATTGACGAAGGCTGACCGGAGAGGGCCACGGCATGGCACAGAACGTTCCGCCGATCGAATGGACCGACAACGCGTTGGTGCTTCGCGAGTTCGTGTTTCGCTACTGGTGCGCGACCGGGCACGCGCCCAACTATCGCAACGTGCACGAGGCTACGGGTCTCGCGCGACGCGACATCATCCAGGCCTACAAAGAGCTGCAACTCGGCATCGTCGTGGTTGTCGACCAAGACACACAGAACTGCAATCTGGTGAAGGCGCCACCGTTCTCGTCGTTTCCGTCACAGGTCGAGCTCTACATCGACGACGTCTTCCACAGCTACATCGGATGTGCGAGCGAGGCGATGGCGGTCTCCAATATGCCGCCGTTTCAGGGCAAGGACTGCCGGCTCGAATCATTCTGTGTGTGTTGCCTCGAGCCGATCACGATCATCTCCAATTCGTTCGAGGTGCGCAGCGTCCAACCGGCCGGTGTGCTCTGGCACGTCTCCACCAGCCCCTGGGACTGGAACAACACCGACATGGAGCGCATGTGCGATTCGATGAACTTCGTCGTCGACGCAGACCATGCCGACCGCTATGAGCGCATGACAGCAACGCGCGGCATTCGCGCGTCGCTCGCTCAGGCCAAGGAATTCGTGCGCGGCACCGCTCACCAGCGCATGCACAACTACCACTGGCCGCCCGGTCGTATGGATCCCGCCGGCATCATCGAGGGCCTGCGAGCACTGGGCGTCGACGTCAGTCCGTGGGGAGCGTAAGCCGGCGGCGCAGTTCGTCACCGAGCGCGAACCCCACTGCGAACCAACGACGGGGATAGCGCAGCCGGTGCCGGGCTGGGCTGAGGACGAGGTCGGCGCGCGTCGAGGACCACGGTCGGGCGGCGACGACCACGTCGAGTTGGCCGTGCATCCAGGGCATCGACAGCGAACCGGAGAGAGAAGCGGGGTCGAGCGACAGCCGGCAGTCGTCGATCTCGATTGCTCCGAGCGCGGCGACACCCGTGAGCGCCGCCAACAATTCGTCGGCAGGCAACGCGACCCGTAAGCAAATCGGGGCGTTGGTTTGCGTGACTCGCACTTGATAGCGGTGACTGGCCAACCGCAACTCGTTCGCGGCACGTTCGGCGCGGTCCAACCATGGATGATCGCGAGCGATGATGCGGCCATACGGGACCCAGGTGTCGACGAGCGTCGTGGCCCGCGCGGGGGCCGGTTGCCATGTCGTACGCGCCGATGGCGCGAGCGGCGCGGCGTACATCGGGAGGTCGGCATGGAGGCCGGACATGACGATCAGGTTACTGCGCGTGATATGGATCACGCGGCCCTGCCGCTGAATCGGGGCTGGTCGGCGCTATTGTTGTCTGATCACCCAGCGATCCCTCGTCTGGCTCATGGACTCGATTCTCGTTCCCCCGCTCAATTCCGCTCCTCACGACACCGCGCATCCGGCGACGACGGCAATTGCCGACTCAGGACTGACGGTGGTCGTATTCCTCAAGCGACTCCTGTCGCCACCCGTGGTGCGGGTGCGCCTCATGTTGCTCACGGGGTTCCTGGGCGCACTGATCGTCGTCGTGACCGCGCCGGTGCGCCGTGAGGCCGCCCCGTCGTGGCGCTTGACCCTTCCCCTCGTCCCGCATCCCGGCCATGCGTTCTTCTCGGCGACGAGCTTCATCGTGGGCATGTCGCTGCTGTCGCTGGCCTGGATCCGATTGGGTGCGCTCACCGTCGATCATTCGCAGACGCGACGCCGGCGCCTCGCCGTTGTGCTCGCGGCGGCCGCGCTGTGGACCGCCCCCATCTTGTTGAGCCCTCCGCTGTTGTCCAACGACGTCTACAGCTATGCCGCACAAGGCGAGCTCGCCAGCCGGGGTGTCGACCCGACCGTCGTCGGTCCCAATGCACTCGGCGGTGGCCCATTCATGCGTGCGGCCGACGCGATCTGGTGGAACAACCCCGCGCCTTACGGCCCCGCGTGGAACAAGATCGCCGAGACAGTCGTCGTCGCCACCGATCATGACGCCGCGCTCAGTGTGTGGGCCTTGCGCGCCGTCATCCTGCTCGCCGTGATCGTGGCGGGCTTTGCGCTCTACGACATGACACGAGCGCACAACCCGGCCCTCGCGTTGGCAATGGGCATCGTCAATCCGGTTGTACTCGTTCATCTCGTCGGCGGTATCCACAACGACGCCGTGATGCTCGCCCTGATGATGGTGGCGTTGGCCTGCGCGCGGCGCAGTTGGTTCTTGACGTCGGTCGTCTTCATGACGCTCGCGACTGCGGTCAAGCTGCCCGCGGCGGCCGGCCTCGTGTATCTCGGATGGCACTGCCCGTACGCCCGCGCCCAAGCGCAGCGCGTGCTCGCTTCTGCCGCCGCCCTCTTCTTCGGCATCGTCAGTTCGGTTGTTCTCTCCTTCGCCTGGGGCATGAGCCTCGGTTGGGTGAGCGCGCTCAAAGGTACCGGCAAGGTGATGTCGACCTTTGCGCCGACGACGATGTTGGGCCTCAGCCTCAGCGACGCGTTCTCCGCGGTGGGCATCGACGTCAACCCCGATCACAGCGTCGCGTTGTTCCGTCTCGCCGGCTTGCTCGGTGCCGGGCTCATTGCGCTCTGGCTCTTGCGGCGCAGCGAGCGCAGCACGATGGAACGCGCACTCGGTCTCTCGCTGGCCCTCGCCGTGCTATTCGGCCCGGTGCTGTGGCCGTGGTACGCCGCGATGGCCTTCACGGTGCTCGCCGCCTCCGATCTCACACGAGCGCGGGCGGCATCGGTCGTGTGGACCGTGGCCGTCGCCATGTTCGTGTTCCCGACGAGTGTCGGTACCCATCTCGGGCTGGCGCAGTTCCAAGCGTGGCTCGGCATCGCTCTGCTCGTCGGGCTCACCGCGCTCTCGTCGCTTGCCCAGGGCATCGCCGGTGATCCGGTTGCGCCGGCTTCGATGCTGCGAGCCATCGCCGCGCGCCGCGAGCGGGCTGCGCTCGACGGCGGCGAACTCGTCAGCGTGTAACACTCTCCTCTCCCGGGGGAGAGGGCGGCGATCGCATGAGGCTCGAGGGCAAGGTCGCAGTCGTCACCGGCGCAGGTCGCGGCATCGGCTACGCATACGCCGAACGTTTCGTACGTGAAGGGGCGCGGGTCGTCCTCGCCGAGGTCCGTGAAGATCGCGCCGCCGACGCGGCGACCGCGCTGGGCGCGCTGGGCGACGTCTACGTCGTTGCCACCGACGTCGCTTCTGAAGAGTCGACCGAAGCTGCAGCGCGGGCCGCGGCCGAGCATTTCGGCGGTATCGACATCCTCGTGAACAACGCGGCGATCTACGGCGACTGGAATCCGACCGATCAGAGCCTCGCGTACCTGCAGCGCGTCATGGACGTGAACCTCACCGGCGTGTGGCTGATGAGCAAAGCCGTTGCGCCGTTCCTGGTCGATCGAGGTGGCGGCCGCATCATCAACCAATCATCCGGCGCGGCGTACAACTACACGCCGTCGGTCACCGAAACCTTCACCGGCCTCAACTCCTACAACTACGCGATGAGCAAGTGGGGCGTCGTCGGGCTGACCAAATACATGGCGGCGCAGCTCGGCCAATGGAACATCACGGTCAACTGCATCGCGCCTGGTGTCATCGACACCGAGGCGACGCGAACGGTCATCGACTCATCGATCCTCGAGATGCTGGCGCAGCGCCAAGCGGTGAGGGGACAACTCGGCCCCGAACATCTGACGGGCGCAGCAGTGTTCTTCGCCACCGACGAGGCGGCATTCATCACGGGTCAAGTGCTCGTGGTCGACGGCGGCAAGCACATGCCGGCCTGAGCCAGCAATCAGAACACGTTGCCTTCGGGGAACGCGAAGACCTCGGCGTCTCGGCCGGTACGAGCGAGCGAGTGATAGCGGCGACGGGCGAACCACCACCGGCCGTCGCGGCGGCGATAGACGTCGTGATAGATGCCGTATGCGTGAGTGAAGCGACCGGCGCCCGCGTCGTGGCGCAGCTCGTTGATGTACATGCGCGCTGCGGCTAGGTCGGGGTCACCGTCGTGGCCGATGAACACTCGCGTATTGAGAATCACGAACTCGAAGAAGTCGAGATGCGCAATGGCGTTGCCGATGAATTCGCCCACGGCGTCGGGCCCGACCATTTCGAGCGGCGAGTCCACGCGACGGTCGACGGTGACGACCACGTCGGGCAGGAAGATGTCGTGCAGCTCGCTCCACGCCCGGCGGCTGGCAATGTCGGCGTAGGCGTCCTGTAGGCGGCGCAGCGCGATGTAGTCGATCGTTTCCGAGGCAATGTCGTCCATCGCGCGACGCTACCCTCACCGCCGTGGGTGAATTGCCGCTAGACCGCGAGTAGGCGGCGGACCGACTCGTCGTGGAGGTCGCTCCGCGCACCGGTGCGCACCACTTCGCCCCGCTCGAGGATCACGAAGCTGTCCGCCAGGCGCAAGGCGAAGTCGAGGTACTGCTCGACGAGGAGGATCGATAGTCCGCCGGCGTGCAAGGCCGCGATCGCCTCTTCGATCTCTTCGATGATCGACGGCTGAATGCCTTCGGTGGGTTCGTCGAGAACGAGCAAGCGGGGCCGCGTGATGAGCGCGCGGCCGATCGCCAGCTGCTGTTGCTGCCCACCCGACAGAAAGCCGGCCTTGCGTTTGAGCATGGGCTTGAGGCGCGGAAACAGCTCGAGCGCCTCGTCCACGGCGGTCGCGTCACGATGCTTTGTCGCCTCGAGCACGACGGTGAGGTTCTCCCACACCGTCAGCTGAGGAAACACGCCGTGCCCCTGAGGCACATAGCCGATACCGGCGCGGATGCGTTTGTGCGTCTTGGCGCGCGTGATGTCGTGCCCGTCGAACGTGACGTGCCCGCGAGTCGGTGCGAGCACGCCCATCAACGTGTTCAAGAGCGTTGTCTTTCCGACGCCGTTGCGCCCCATGACACAGACGAGCGAGCCGGCCGGCACCTCGATCGAAACGCCGAAAAGCACACGGGTGCGGCCTCGTGAGACGTGCAGACCTTCGGCAGCGAGCATCTCAGACCGCCTCTGCCGCGGCGGGGCTCTTGTTGCGACCGAGGTAGACCTCTTGCACACGCGGATCGGACTGCACTTCGCCCACCGATCCTTCGCACAGCAGCCGTCCTTCGTGAAGCACGGTGACGACGCTGGCGAAGTCGCGGAGGAAGTCCATGTCGTGTTCGATGACCACCACGGTCCGATCCTTCGCGATCTGTTGCAGCAGTTCGCCGGTGCGACGGCGCTCACTCTTGCTCATACCGGCGACCGGCTCATCGAGGAGCAACAGTTGATGATCCTGCACCAGCAACATGCCGATCTCGAGCCATTGCCGTTGGCCGTGCGACAGCACCGCGGCAGGGCGCTCGGCGAGATCCATCAACCCGATCGTCTCGAGCGTGTCGGTGATGCGAGCGTCGACGTGACGGCGTCGGCGCAACAGTGAGCGCGAGCGCGTCCGGTAGGTCGCCGCGAGATCGAGATTGTCGATCACGCTGAGTTGTTCGAACACGAATGCGGTCTGAAACGTACGCCCGATGCCGAGACGCACGATGTCGAACTCACGCATCCCGATGAGCTCGATGCCCGACCCGGTCACGGAGTTCAGTTGGCCGCCGTTCCAGCTGACGCTGCCGCCGGCCGGTTTGGTGAGCCCGGTGACGACGTCGACGAGTGTGGTCTTGCCGGCGCCGTTGGGTCCGATCAAGAAGCGCAACTCGCCTTCGTTGACGGTGAAGTCGACACCATCGATGGCGCGGAAGCCGTCGAAGACGACTTCGAGCCCGCGCACTTCGAGCAAAGGAACGCTCACGCCACGGCCTCCGCACGGTCGATGACGTCGGTGCTCGACCCGGCTCCCGAGGAGCGGTCGCGCCAATCGAAGCGGGCTCGTAGGTGGGCGACGGTGCCGCTGACGGTGCTGCGAATACCGGCGAGGCCGCGCGGGGCGAACATCATCACAATGACGAAGAGCGCGCCCTGGAAGTAGAGCCACCCCGATGGATAGCGTTCGGAGAGGTTCGTCTTCGCCCAATTGACCACGACCGCGCCGAGCGCCGCACCGTAGATCGTGGCGCGGCCACCGACGGCGACCCAGATGACCATCTCGATCGACGGCACGACACCGAGCAATGCGGGCGAGATGATGCCGACGACGGGTACGAACAGCGCGCCGGCGAGCCCCGCCATGCCGGCGGAGATGGCGAACGCCGAGGTCTTGACCTTCGCGGGGTCGTAGCCGAGGAAGCGCACGCGATCCTCACCGTCGCGCACTGCGACGAGCAGACGTCCGTAGCGGCTGCGCACCAACTGGCGGGCGATGATGAACACGACGCCGAGAACGCCGACGACTATGAGATATAGCACGTGACGATCACCGCTGTCGCGCAGGTTGAGCCCGAGCAAGTCGCGGACGTTCGTCAAGCCGTTGGTGCCACCGGTGAGGCCTTGTTGGCCGACGAGAAGCGTCACGAATGCAACAGCAAGCGCTTGCGTGAGGATGGCGAAGTACGCGCCGCGCACGCGCTGACGGAAGATGAGTGAACCCAACATCCATGCCACGAACGCCGGCAACAACACCGCCATCGGCAGCGCGAACCACGCGTAGCGGAACGGCTTCCACAACGCGGGGAGCTTGTCGACGCCGCTCCATGTCATGAAGTCGGGCAACTGTCCGGGGCCGGCCGACTTGAGCTTGAGGTACATACCCATGCAGTAGCCGCCGAGGCCGAAGAACACGCCCTGGCCGAGCGCCAGCATGCCGCCGTATCCCCATGAGAGATCGACGCCGATCGCGAGGATGGCGAAGCACAGGTATTTCGCGAGCAGACTGAGTCGGAAATCGGAAAGTAGCGATGGTGCGCCAAACACCAACAGGAGACCGACGAGTACGAACAGCGTATGACTGCGTAACGATTTGGCTTTCACGTCAAGCCTCGCGTTCGGAGTACGACGATCCCTTGCGGGCGGACTTGCAAGAAGGCAACGATGCCCACGAACACCACGACTTTCGCGATGCTGCCCGATGTCCAGTACTCGACGAACGAGTTCATCAGACCAAGTGCGAGCGCCGCGATCACTGCGCCACGAAGATGCCCGAGGCCGCCCACGACGACCACGAGGAATGCATCGACGATGTAGTTGGTACCGAGTGTGGGGCCGATCGAACCGAGCAACGTGAGCGCCACGCCGGCGACCCCGGCAAGGCCGGACCCGATGAAGAAGGTCAACCGGTCGACTTGATCGGTTGGTATACCCGCGCACGCGGCGAGCGGACGGTTCTGCATGACTGCCCGCATCCGCCGGCCCTGCGCGAGACGATTGAGGAAGAACCAGATCATGGCCAAGCATGCGATGGCCAGAGCAATAGTGAACAAGCGTGACTTGGCGACAACGGTGCCGAACACTTCGACACCGCCGCGCAACCAGTCCGGCGCGTTGACTTGCACGTTGGGGGCGCCGAACAAATCACGGGCCAATTGCTGCAGCATCAAGCTGATGCCCCATGTCACCAACAACGTGTCGAGTGGGCGTCCGTAGAGCCGTCTGATGAGGACGACCTCCAACACCAACCCGATCGCGCCCGCAGTAACGAACGCGACGGGTAGTGCGATGAGCAACGATCCGGTCTCGCCGAGCGGACCTTGCAGCATGAACACGGTGTAGGCGCCCGCCATGATGAGTTCCCCGTGGGCCATGTTGATGACGTTCATCTGTCCGAAGGTGAACGTCAGCCCCATGGCGATCAAGAGGAGCACAGCACCAAGGCTGATACCCGTGAAGAACTGCGAGAAATAGCTGCTCATCGCACTACCACTGTTCTCGTCTATTTATCTACGACAGACCGGCCGCCCAGGGGTAGCCCTTGAGGTACGGATCAGGCTTGACCGGCGAACCGGAGTTCCACACCTCTTTGATCTGACCGTCACTGCCGATGAGGCCGATGCGAGCGGTCTTGTAGACGTGCTGGTTCTCACCGTCGATGGTGACCTTGCCTTCCGGCGCCTCGAACGTGATGCCCTTCGATGCGGCCTTCACCTTCTCGACGTCGGTGCTACCTGCCTTCTCGACAGATGCCTTCCACAGGTAGACCGCGGTGTAGCCGGCTTCCATCGGGTCAGAGGTGACCTTGTCGTTGCCGTACTTCGCCTTGAACGCTTCGACGAACTTCTTGTTCGCCGGGTTGTCGGTCGTCTGGTAGTAGTTCCAGGCAACGAGGTGATCGGTGAGGTACTTCGGGCCGATGCTCTTGACCTCTTCTTCGGCGATCGAAACCGAAACCGTCAACATGTCCTTGGCCTTCAGGTTCTTGCCGTCGAGTTGCTTGAAGAACGCGACGTTGCTGTCGCCGTTGAGGGTGTTGAACACCGCATCGGGCTTGGCGGCGACAAGCTTGTTGACGATCGTCTCGAACTCGGTGTCACCGAGTGGCTTGTATTCCTCACCGAGGATCGTCATGCCGTTGGCCGCGGCGTACGCCTTGATCTCCTTGTTCGCGGTACGTGGGAACACGTAGTCGCTGCCGACGAGGTAGATCTTGGTCTTGCCTTGCGCCTTCAGATAATCGAGCGCGGGGATGATCTGCTGGTTCGTGGTTGCGCCCGTGTAGAAGATGTTCGGCGAAGCCTCGAGACCTTCGTATTGCACCGGATACCACAACAGGCCCTTGGTCTCCTCGAACACCGGCAACATCGCCTTACGGCTCGCCGACGTCCAACCGCCGAACACTGTCGCGACCTTGTCCACCTGGATCAGCTTCTTCGCCTTCTCGGCGAAGGTCGGCCAGTCGGATGCACCGTCTTCGATCACCGGTTGGATCTTCTTGCCGAGCACACCGCCCGCCGCATTGATTTCGTCGATGGCCATGAGTTCGGAGTTCTTGACTGTCACCTCACTGATGGACATCGTGCCGCTCAATGAATGAAGGATTCCCACCTTGATGGTGTCACCGCTGGCGGCGGTACCGGCCGATCCGCCTTCATTGGTGGTGGCTGCGCCGCCGCTGTCATCACCACATGCCGCTGTCACCAATGCGACCGCAGTGAGCACAATCGCGAGCCATCGCCATTGCCGTCGTTGCATCAAATCCTTCTCCCTTGGGTTGGTGGCGGCCGAACCTACGAAGACGCGGTTTCGGTTGGTTTGCCGCGAGATTTCCCGTGTGTAAAGAACAGCTGATGCGAATCTGGCTTCTCTACTGCGAGAAGTGTTAACAACATGTCAACACGTGGCCAGTGACGTGAACCTCACGCGATACTGCGCGCATGTTGATCTCTGCGCACGAGCAAGAGAAGCTTCTCGTTCACGTCGCCGCTGAGCTCGCGCGTCAACGTCGAGCGCGCGGCTTACGGCTCAATTATCCCGAGTCGGTTGCCGTGCTGTCGTCGTGGGTGTTCGAAGGAGCGCGCGATGGCCGCAGCGTTGTCGACCTCATGCAGCATGGACGCACGGTGCTCGCGCGCGACGACGTCATGGACGGTGTGCCCGAAATGTTGGAAGAGGTGCAAGTCGAGGCCACCTTTCCCGATGGCACCAAACTCGTCACGCTCCACCACCCGATTCCGTGACGCGGCGACTCGCATGATTCCCGGAGAGATCATCGGTCCCGCCGACATGATCGCCCTCAATGTCGGTAGGGCCAAGGTGACGTTGCTCGTGGAAAACACCGGCGACCGTCCGGTGCAGGTTGGCTCGCACTATCACTTTGCCGAAGTCAATCCCGCGTTGTCGTTCGACCGCGTCGCCGCGCGCGGGTTCCGCCTCGACATCGCGGCCGGCACGTCGGTTCGTTTCGAACCAGGCATCAGCGTCGAGGTCGATCTCGTTGCCTATGCGGGCGCGCGCATCGCCGCCGGCTTCCGCGGCGACGTGGCGGGAGCGATCGATGGTTGAGATCAGCCGCGAGGCATACCGCCGATTGCTGGGGCCGACGACCGACGATCGCATTCGTCTCGCCGACACCAACTTGTTCGTGCGGGTCGAGCGCGATCTGTGCGTGGGCGGCGACGAAGTCATCTTCGGCGGCGGCAAGGTCATCCGCGAGTCGATGGGGCAGTCCCGGGCGACGCGCGCCGAGGGCGCGCCCGACCTCGTCATCACCGGTGCGGTGATCCTCGACCATTGGGGTGTGATCAAAGCCGACATCGGTGTGCGCGACGGGCGCATCTGTGGCATCGGCAAAGCGGGCAATCCCGACACCATGGACGGCATCGATCCGGCGCTGGTCATCGGTCCGTCCACCGAGATCCTGTCGGGCAACGGCAAGATCCTCACGGCGGGCGCCATCGACTGTCATGTGCATTTCATCTGCCCGCAGATCATCGACGAAGGTTTGGCTTCGGGCATCACGACGTTCATCGGCGGCGGCACTGGTCCCGCCGAAGGCACCAAGGCGACCACCGTGACGCCCGGTGCATGGAACCTCGCGCGCATGATCGAGGCCACCGACCCGTATCCCGTCAACATCCTGTTGCTCGGCAAAGGAAACACCGTGTCGCACGAGGCTCTGCGCGAGCAACTGCGTGCGGGTGCGGCGGGCTTCAAGCTCCACGAAGACTGGGGCACGACGCCGGCGGCTATCGACGCGTGCTTGACCGTCGCCGACGAATTCGGCGTGCAGGTGGCAATTCACACCGACACGCTGAACGAGGCGGGCTACGTCGATTCGACGCTCGCGGCCATCGCCGGCCGGACGATTCACACGTATCACACCGAAGGCGCGGGCGGCGGGCACGCGCCCG
>JBDTLT010000029.1:0-37457 GCA_039934635.1 Acidimicrobiales bacterium | reverse complement strand
TCGCCTCGAGGCCGGCCTTTGCGGCCAGCCGCAACCCTTCGGAGTCGGGATCGACCCCGATCATCCAACGCGGCTCGACGACCGCTGAACGCAACAACTTGTACATCAGATCGGTGCCGATGTTGCCGGAGCCCACGATCGCGACAGGGATCTTGCTCACGTGCACTCCTTCAGTGGAAACGGACGCTGACGGCGCCGAGTTGTGCGAACTCCGCCACGATCGAATCGCCGGGGGCGACATCGTGGGCGCGCGTGCACGAGCCGGGCATGATCACTTGACCGGCCTCGAGTCGCACCCCGAAACCGCCGAGCTTGTTGGCCAACCACGCCACGGCGGTCGCGGGATTGCCCAGTACCGCGCCCGACGCCCCGGTATCGATGATCTCGCCGTTACGCGACACCACCACGCCGATCAGCCGAAGGTCGATATCGCTCGGCCGCATCAGGCGTCCGCCCAGTACGACGCGCGCCGAGCTGGCGTTGTCGGCGATGGTGTCGCACAGGGTGATGTTCCAACCATCGAATCGGCTGTCGATGATCTCGATCGACGGGCTTACGAACGCGGTCGCCCGCAACACGTCCGCGACCGTGCAACCGTGAGTCGGCAACGAGTCGGCAAGCGTGAACGCGACCTCGAACTCGACCCGGGGCTGGCACAAGGTGGCCGTGGCGACCGAGTCGGTCTCGAAGACGAACATGTCCGACAAGAGGTGGCCATAGTCGGGTTCGTCGACGCCCATCATCTTCTGCATCGCTTTGGACGACAGACCCGCCTTGTACCCGCGGACCTCGCGACCGTCGCGCAACTTGTCCTCGATCTGCAACCGCTGGATCTCGTACGCGTCCTCGACCTCGATACCCGGATAGGTCTCGGTGAGCCGGGCGATCGGCGAGCGATTGCTCTCGGCCGTTGCCAGCGCATCGGCGGCCTCGCGCCGGATGGCGTCACTCAACACTGTGGTCCCCTCTCGGTGGCGGCGACGAAGTCCCTCTCGACGGTGGCCCAACGGTCGAAGAGCCGCGCCCGCGCGCTCTCGTCGGTGTGGGTGAAGACATAGAACCGGCCCGCGAGTACACCCTCGAGGATGAGTCGGGCCGCGTGCGCGGCATCCATCAATCCGGCGGGAGGCCGCATTGCCGGATTGGCGCCGAAGATCTGCGTCGCGACCCCGCTCGGGCAGACGACCGACACCCCGATGCCGTCGGGCCGCAGCTCGTGAGCGAGCGATTCGGATATCGATACGACCGCACTCTTGGTTGCCGCGTAGGCCCCGCATCCCGCACCCACCGGCGCGGCGAAGCCCGCCATCGACGCGGTATTGACGATGTGCCCCGGCCGCGCCTGTACTCGCAAGTGCGGAGTGAATGCCCGCACTACGTGCATTACTCCGAGCACGTTGACGCCGATCACGCGCGCCCAATCGGCGTCGGGCGTGTCCACGAGCGGGCCTACGGGCATGACGCCGGCGTTGTTGAAGACGTAGTCGACGTTGTCGGTCTGGTCGAAAACCGAACGGGCGAACGCGTCGACATCACTGCGTATCGACACGTCGACAGCGGGGTCGCCGGCGATGTCGGCCGGGAACACGCGCATGCCGCGCTGCTGACACTCGGCGACGAGCGCGCGCCCGATGCCGCTCGCCGCCCCCGTCACGACTGCGACACGATCGGTGGACATCAGTCGGTCTCGACGTGGCCGAGTTGGCGCATGACCTCGCGACCCGCTTGTACGAGCGCACCGCTCAGGTCAACGAGCCGGGCCGCGGTGAGACGGTTCGACGGACCGGTGACGTTGATCGCCCCGATCACCTCGCCCGACGTGCGCCGAATCGCGACGGCGATCGCGGCAGCCGCCTCGACCGTCTCGCCGTGGCTCGTCGCGTAGCCGTCGGCACGCACCTTTGCGAGTGCCTTGGGCAGCGCGACGGGGTCGAAGCCCTCGGCCTTCGCAAGGATCGACTCGAGTCGCACATCGCTGACGTACGCAAGGATCGCCTTGCCTCCTGCGCCGGCAACGAGCGGGTACCAGTTGCCCACGCCCGAGGCCATGCGCAACGGATGATCGCTGACGAGTTCGTGCACGCAGACGCGGCGGTCACCGACGAGCCAGTGAAAGCCGACGCTCTCACCGCTCAGCTCGCGCAGTCGTTCCATCGTCGGATGCGCGACGACGATGACGTCGTCTCGGCCTTGGACCAACGCCGCCATGCGGACGATCGACGGGCCGAGGCTGTAGAACTTCGTGTTGGGGTCTTGCACGACGAAACCCTTTTCGTGCAGCGCCCGCAACAGACGGTGGGTGGTCGGCACCGTCAGACCGACTGCAGTGCTCAACTCGGCCAACGCCAGCGCGGGATGCCGCGGCGAGAAGGTCTCGAGGATCTGCAACGCTCGATGCACCGTTTGCGCACCGCGGGGCGCGCTGCGTTCGGCAACTTTTGGCTTCTTGTTGGCAGGCACGCGGGGAGGATACCAGTTCCACATATTGACGCGAGCGTTCTCATTGTGGAGTCGGGCACCATGAACTGCGCTGTCGTGCGCTCACAGACGGTTGCTCGCGCGATGACGGCCCCACACATCCGCCAACGCCCCGCAGACCTCGCCAACCGTCGCGTAATTGCGGATGGCGTCGATCACCGACGGCAAAGTGTTGGTGCCGGCGCGCGCGTCGATGCGCAACTGATCGAGGCATCGGTCGACCGCCGTGTTGTCGCGCTTGCTGCGCAACGCCTTCACCCGTTCGATCTGCAGGCGTTCGGTCTCGACGGTGCTGCGGTGATCGCGGAACGTGACGTCTTCGTCCGTGGTGCTGAATCGGTTCACGCCGACTTGTGTGCGCGCGCCCGACTCGAAGGCCCACGCCAACTTGTAGGCCGCGTCGTCGAGTTCACCTCTGATCCACCCGGACTCGATCGCGGCAAGCGGGCCACCGTGCTCCTCGATCAACGCCATGTAGTCGAGCACTGCTCTTTCGATCTCGTCGGTCAGCGCCTCGACGAAATACGAACCGCCGAGCGGGTCGGCCGTGCGGGTCACGCCGGTCTCGTAGGCAAGTATCTGTTGGGTGCGCAAAGAGATGCGAACTGCTTCGTCGCTCGGCAGCTGGATCGCTTCGTCGTATGACGACGTCGCCAGCGTCTGTACCCCGCCGAGCACCGCCGCCAGCGCCTGATACGCGATGCGGGCGATGTTGTTGGCGGGCTCCTTGGCGACCTGCGACCCACCGAGGGTGTAACAGAAGATCTTCGCCGCCCAGCTGTCGGGGTTCGTCGCGCCGTACTGCTTGCGGATGAGGTCGTGCCAGATGCGACGAGCGGCGCGGAACTTCGCGACTTCCTCGAAGAGATCGAGATCGGCCGACAGGAAGAGGTACGCCGAATGCGCGAAGTCGTCGATGGTCAAGCCGCGGCGCAGTGCCTCGTCGATATAGGCGCGGCCGTGCGCGAATGCGATTGCGAGCTCTTGCACTGCAGTGCTGCCGCTGTCACGTATGTGGTAGCCGCAGAACTCGATCGGCTCCCAGTGCGGCAACTCTTTGCTGCAGTACTCGACGACGTCGACGGAGAATCGCAGGCCGGCCTCTGGCGGGAACACGTACGTGCCACGAGCGATGTACTCCTTGAGCACGTCGTTCTGCAGCATCACCTTGAAGTCGGTCGGCGAATAGCCGTGCGCTTCGGCGCCCACCACGAACAGCGCGACCGCGAGCGGACCGATGGCGTTGGCCGTCGTGCGAATCTGCGCCACATTGGAGAGGTCGATGCCTTCGAGCAACTCTTCCATGTCGACGCGGCTGTCGATGGGCACACCCACCTTGCCGACCTCACCGCGCGCGAGTTCGTGATCGGAGTCGAGGCCATTTTGCGTCGGTAAGTCGAGTGCGACCGAGAAACCGCGCTGGCCGGCCGCGAGCAGCGAGCGGATGCGTTCGTTGGTGGCCTTCGGCGACGCCG
Source organism: Acidimicrobiales bacterium (assembly GCA_039934635.1). Classification (GTDB taxonomy): domain Bacteria; phylum Actinomycetota; class Acidimicrobiia; order Acidimicrobiales; family WLNW01; genus DATLFA01. Next base: position 33,504 of record JBDTLT010000029.1, on the reverse strand, counting down.
CGCCCGAGTACTGCCCCATGACCCATAGTCGTTCGCGATACATGCCGGGCCAGATGCCGCGCGTGAACGGCGCCTCCCCCGGCGTACCGATGCGATCGCCGTACGCGCGGCGACCGGCTTCGGTCAGATCGTCGCCGTCGGGCCCGTACAGCGCGTCGACGTCGAGGCCCGAGTTCGTGACCGCGCCTGTCTCTCCGGGAACCAGCCGCGCCGCGTAGCGTTCTCGCCACTCCGCGAGCAGCAGCCAGTCGGGGGGAGAGTCAGGCATCAGCGAGCTCGCAGCCGGCGATATAGCCGAAGATGAGCGCGCTCCCGAGCGTGGTTCCGCCCGACCAGTACGCCTGTCCCGCAACCGATGCCACGCAGTTGCCCGCGGCATAGAGACCCGGGATGGGCTCGCCGTCGGTGTCGACGACTTGACTGCGGGTGTTGATGACCGGGCCGCCGCAGGTATCGAACGCGGCGGCGCCGAGAATGATGCAGTGGTAGGGGCCCTCGTCTGCGATCGGGGCCATCGTCGGGTTCGCCAGACCTTCGCGCAGCGGCAACGAGTAGTGCCGCTCGATGGTCTGCTCGCCGCGGCGGAAATCGAGATCCTTGCCGCTGCGGGCGAACTCGTTGAAGCGGGCCACCGTGGACTTGAGGTTGGTGGCGAAGTCCTCTGCGAGACGCAGGTCGCCGGTGAGCGCGTGCAGGCGTTCGAGCTCGGCCTGCACGTTGGTCGCGAGCTCGTCCCACGTGTTACCCGAGATGACCCAGTTGGCCGATGTACCCGGCTCGGGCAATGGCTTGCGGATCTTCTCGAAGTGATCGTGGTGCGGAAGGTTGGCGAGCACGTCGTCGTAGATCATGAAGAGCAGCTTGTTGGAGTACTCCTTGGCCGTGGGGTTCCACGCGAAGTGCACCTGCGCCCGCTCGTGGTAGATGACCTTCTCGTTGACGACACGATGACCGAAGCGGTTCACGTGGATCATCGAATCGCCCCACGGGAAGTAGTTCATGCCCGTCGGACGTGGATCGTCGATCACCCACTGGATCGGCACTTCGCCCCACCACGCGTGACGGAGATTGGCCATGGCGGCACCCATACCCGTCGCCAACTTGAGGAAGTCGCCCGTGTTCGTCTCGATCGACAGCGCGCCGTACACCTTTCCCGGCAGGTGCCGCGCCGCAAGCTCGGGATCGCGCAGGAACCCGCCCGAGCCGAAGAAGAGACCCTTGCGGGCACCGACCGAAACCGGCGTGCCCTTGTACGTCGCGCCGACACCGAGGACACGACCGTCGTCATCACGGAACACGTAGTCGACCCGATGGTTCAACTTCAGCTGCACACCGTGTGCCTCTGCGTACTCGAGATAGCCCGCGATGAGGTATTCACCTTGGCCCGACGTGTGCGTGCCGCCCTGCGACAGCAGATGGCGTCCCAACGGGGCGCGGTTGTCGGGGTCATCGGCGTTGTACTCCGGCTTGCCGTACTTGCCCGGCAACGCGTCGGGGCTGAAGCGCGAGTGCACCGCACCGATCTCGAGCAGATGATCGACGGCTTCACTGCCTCGGTCGTAGTACGTCTCGAGCAGATCGAACTGCGCCTTCGGCAATCCGAAGTTCGGGCTCTGGGGATCGAAGAGATACGGATACGCGTACTTGGCCATGAAGCGAAGGCAGTCCTCCTTGGGGTCCTCGAGGCCGTCCTCGCGCATGAAGCGATTGTTCGGGATCCAGAACTCACCTGACGATGCTTTTGTCGTGCCGCCCGGCTCATCACTGCGCTCGAGCATGACGACCGAGAGGCCCTTGCTCGCCGCGGTCACCGCCGCCGCACAGCCGGCCATACCCGACCCCACGACCACGACATCGGCTTCGATATCCCAATCCATTTTCACTCTCCAGTCTCTCGCGCCACGCTGATCTCCGGGATCGGTGGGTCATCGGGCGTCTCTCGGTAAACCCAGTGCTGCTCGCAGCCGGCGTCGCCTTTCCACCGGCAGCGATGTACCTCGACTCGCAACAAGTTCTCGTCGGCGGCGCAGTACCCCTCGAAGCATCCGGATTCGAACGCGCCGGTGTACTTGCCGTTTTCGGGACGATCTTCGTTGAAGTAGATGCACTCTTTGCGCTTGACGACGCAACGGCCTTCGTCGTGTTGGGCATAGAGCGCGGACGCGTGCTTGGGTCCGCGAATGCTGTGTACGAGGTCTTGGTAGAGCGCCATGTGGCGCGCGCTGCCCGAACCGGCCGTGCCGTATGCCTCGAGCAACGTCTCATAGCCGCGGCCGCCATAGCGACGACCGATCTCGTGCGCGATCTCGAGCGCTTTCTCCTCGCCGATGATCTCTTCGGCAACGGAGTAGAAGGTCTGGAAGTTGTTCTCGATCTGCTTGCTCATCGCGTAGACCAGATGGTCGACGGTGACCTCGTCGATCTTGATCTCGTAGGTATCCATGCGATGGCGCTCTTCGGCCGACAACCGCGCGCCCGGATAGAAGAGAAACGGGTCGTAGGCGTAGTCCTCGTTTTGCATGTGCAGCTACCTCCTCAGCGCGCTCTCGCGCTGGTCCAGAGTGTCGGCCAGCCATTGGCTGATGTCGGCGAGGCCTGCGCCCGGCGTGAAGACGCGGGCCACGCCGTCGGCTTGGAGTGCCTCGACGTCGGCCGCGGGGATGACGCCACCGCCGAACACGAGCACGTCATCGAGGCCTGCTTCGCGCAGCGCGGCCATCACGTCGGGGAACAGCGTGCCGTGCGCACCGGACAGGATCGACAGCCCGACGGCATCGACGTCCTCGTCGACCGCCACGCGCGTGATCGTCTGCGCCGTCTGGAAGAGACCGAGGTAGATGACTTCGAACCCGGCATCGCGCAGCGTGCGGGCCACGACGCGTGCGCCCCGGTCATGCCCGTCGAGCCCCGGCTTGGCGACGATCACCCGATAGGGCCGCAGCATTCCCGATCCACCGTCCCTTCCCCGCTCGACGACACCCAGCTTCGCGCTCCCGCCGCCCTCAGGCCGCGATGTCTACACAATGTGGAGGCTGATTCAGCATACTGGATTCTCTGGTCGGGTTCGAACGGCCGGGCGCTCACGACCACCGCACCGGTAACGCCGTGAATCCGTGCACCATCTCGTGGTGGGCCCGGGTCGCCGCCGAAAGGTCCACCTCATAGTGAGGGTCCGCCGCCAACAGTTCGACGAGGGCCACCTCGCCCTCGACACCCGCCAGATGACGCCCGATGCAAAAGTGCGGGCCCGACCCGTAGCCGACGGCCCGGCGCGCCGGCCGGTGCAGATCAAAGGCATCGGGGTCGTCGAATTCGCGATCGTCGCGGTTCGCCGATGCGATCATCAGCAGCGCCACATCACCACGGGCCAAGCGCCGGCCCACGAGGTCGGTGTCGCGCAGTACCACGCGCCCCATGAACTGACCCGGGGTATCGAGCCGCAGTGCCTCGTTGAACGCCTTCGCGGCCAAAGAGGGGTCGGCCGCGACCTGCGCCCGTTGCGCCTCGTGCTGCGCGAGCCGATGGATGGCCGCCGCCAGCACCTTCGGATTCGTCTCGGAGCCACCGATCACCACTTCGCGAAGATGCGACGCGAGCGAATCGTCATCGAGGCCCATCGCGAGGTAGCCATCGAGCAGGGCGGGCGGCGCGGCCGACTCGACAACGCCATCGCGTCGCCGTGATCGCGCGTGCGCCGCGCAGTAGTCGAGGATGTGCGCATACGCCGCGGCGCCCGCTTCGGTGAGCCCTGCCTCGGCCGCCGGCCGGTAGAAGATCGACCGCACCCAATCAGTGAGCAGGGGGCGGTCCGACGGAGGAATCGCCAGGAGTTCGCACACCACGGTGACCGACAAGTGCAAGCCGTAGTCGACCACCGCGTCGAAGCTCTCTCGCTCGCGCAGCGCCACGAGGCGGGCCCGGCACTCGTCGTGTATCCACTGGCGCGACGCTTGCGCCGGGCGCGCACCGAACCACGACTTGACCGCCCGCCGCCGCTCGGTGTGCACGGGCGGGTCGAGATTGCCGAGCGCGGGATACGCGCCCATCCGCCGTTGCAACAGTTGCGCGCCGGTGATGCCGGCGCTGTTCGAATACACATCGGGTCGGGCGAAACAGGCCCACACATCGTCCATGCGCGTCACCGCCCACGCGCCGTATGCCTCGATGTGATGGACCGGATCCTCGTCACGGAGACGGCGATAGATGGGATACGGGTCGCGCATCGCATCTGCGTCGTACGGGTCGTACTTCAGCATCGCAGCCTCATGACTGCATGTCGATGACACCCCGGATGTTGCTGCCGGCGTGCATCGCGGAATACCCCTCGTTGATCTGGTCGAGCGAGTAGCGCGCGGTGATGAGCGAATCGAGGTCGAGTTCGCCCGCTTTGTAGAGCGCGAGCAACGCGGGGACGTCGCGCTCGGCCGAGCCGTGACCGTAGATGGAACCAACGAGCTCCTTTTCGCCCATCGTCAAGTCGATCAAGCTGAGCTTGACGTCGATCTGCGCCACCGGCGAGATCGACGCCATCACCATGCGACCGCGGCGGCCGATGAGCGCCATGATCGACGCGAGGATCGCGCCGGAGCCTGGGCCGCCGATCGTGATCACACCGCGCTCGGCCATGCGGCCGTCAGTGAGCCCCGCGATCACGGTCGCCGCTTCCTCGATCGACGCAACGGTGTGCGTCGCACCAAACTTGCGGGCCAGCGCGTGCTTGCCGACCACCGGGTCGATTCCGACGATGTTGGCCGCGCCCGCGTAACGGAACCCTTGCACCGCCGACATACCGAGCCCGCCCAGGCCGACGACGACCACGGTGTCGCCGCGTTGTACCTGTGAACTGCGCACCGCGGCGCCCCAACCGGTGCCCACGCCGCAGCTCACCAACGCGGCGGCCGCAAAGGAGACGTCGGGGTCGATCTTGATCACTTGGAGCTCGTGCACCACCGTCCGCTCGGAGAACGTACCGAGGCTGCAGAACAAGAACAGATCCTCACCGTTGGCGGCGTCGTGGTGGCGCGCAGTCTGATCCTGTAGCTGAAGGCCGGTACCTTCCTCGATCTGTTTGATACAGCCCTCGCGCCGGCCCGCCAGGCACGCCGCGCACACGCCGCACTCGGGCAGGAAGCTGAACGCCACGTGGTCACCGGGCGCGACCCGCGTCACCCGCGAGCCGACCGCCTCGACGATGCCCGCACCCTCGTGTCCACCGATGTACGGCCAGTTTGCCGGCACGTCACCTTGCACCGCGTGGTCGTCGCTGTGGCAGAGCCCAGCCGCGAGCACACGAACCAACACTTCGTCTTCGCGAGGCGCATCGACCTCGACCTCTTCGACACTCCACGGCGTCTTCACTGCTCGCAATATTGCTGCACGCGTCTTCACGATTGCCCCCTAGTTCTTTTCGTCGACTCGGATCACTGCGGCCTCGGCCTCGCCGATACCGCCGCATATCGAAACCAAAGCGTGTCCCCCGCCGCGACGCGCCAGCGCGAAAGCGGCCGTCATGACGAGCCGCGCCGCGGTCGCTCCTGTCGGATGACCGATGGCGATCGCGCCGCCATTGAGATTCAGCCGGTCGCGGAGGCCGCGCACGCTCCCGGAATCACCGCCACCCAACACTGCGGTCGCCACCAGCGGCACCGCCGCGAACGCCTCGTTGATCTCGATGATGTCCATCTGGTCGAGGGTCATGCCGGCACGCGCCAGTACTTTGGCGGCGCTGACCGCCGGGATCGACGCGATGGCGGCGGGATGACCGGACGCCATCGCAGTGGCGACGAGCGTGGCGAGCGACTGCAGGCCGCGCCGGTCGGCCTCCGCTCGCGACATCAGTACCACCGCGGATGCACCGGTCGACAAACCGGGCGCATTGCCCGCGGTGACCGTGGAGCTGCCGTTCACTGTGGGCAGAGCGGCGAGCTTTGCCAGACTTGTGTCGGGGCGCGGTCCCTCGTCGGCCGAGAGCACCGTCGCGTTGTCGAGCGTTACGGGCACGATCTCTTGCGCTAAATCACCGCGCGCCTTCGCCTCCGCGTAGAGCTGTTGTGACCGCAGCGCGAATTCGTCTTGCTGATCGCGTCCGATGGCGAAGAGCGCGGCCTCATCGGCCGCCTGCTGTGCTCGCGGCACGCCCGTGTAGGGACACGAGATCACGAGCTGATCCTTCAAGACGACGTCGCCGAGGCGCTCGCCGAATCGTAGGCCTTCGAGAAAATACGGCACGCGGCTCATGTTCTCGGCGCCACCCGCGACGGCGACCGTCGATTCACCGAGGCGCAACGCACGCGCGGCGAGCGTGATAGCCGACAAGGACGAACAACATGCCCGATCGACGGTGTACGCGACACTGTCGGTCGGTATGCCCGCGTGCAACATCGCCTGGCGCGCGAGCGAGCGATCGGACCCGGGCAGGTTCACGCCGAGCACGAGTTCGTCGACGTCGGTCGGTGCCACTCCGGCGCGGGCGAGCGCGCCGGCTACCGCGTGCCGCGCGAGATCGGGGATTGTCAACGCGGCCAGCGAACCGCCGAAGCGCGTGAACGGCGTGCGCGCCGCCGCGACGAGCACGATGTCGGCACCGCTCCGGGGTTCAGACGGCACGCGACTGCCCCACCCAATGAGGATCGCGCAGCGACCGCTTGAGGATCTTGCCGGTCGCGCCCTTGGGCAGTTGCGCGTGGAACTCGATGTGCTTGGGCTTCTTGTACCCGGCCACCAGATCGCGGCAATGCTCGACGAGTTCGGATTCGGTGACAGTCGCTCCCGTGCGCACCACCACCGCGGCGGTGACCGCCTCGCCCCACCGCGAGTCGGGGACACCGAAGACGGCGCACTCGAGCACCGCAGGATGACGGTGCAGCGCGGCTTCGATTTCGGCCGGATACACGTTGAGGCCGCCGCTGATGATCATGTCGCGCTCACGATCGACGATCGTGAAGAAACCGTTGGCATCTTGCGTGGCGATGTCACCGGTGCGGTACCAGCCATCGATCAACACCGCGGCAGTGGCCTCGGCGTTGTCCCAATAGCCGCGCATGACATTGTCGCCCTTGATCCACATCTCGCCCTTTTCGCCGGGGGCCGCCGCGCGACCATCGGCGTCGGCGATCAGCACCTGGCAGGCGGTGACCTCACGGCCGACCGAACCGAGACGCGATTGGTCGGCGGTGAGGTGATCGGCCCGGCTGAGCACCAGTACGGGGTGCGGGGCTTCACACGATCCGTAGACCTGCACGAAGACGTTCCCCAACTCATCGAGCGCGGTGCGCAGCAACGCGGGCGCGATCGGGGCCCCGCCATAGCTCAGGGTCTTGAGCGACGAGAGATCGACCCGCGGGTTCGCGCGGCGTGCCTCGACGAGCATCGAGATCATCGTCGGCACGAGAAAGCTCGCGGTTGCCCTCTCGCGTGCGACCAGATCGATGAACGACTCTGCGTCCCACTTCGCAACCGCGATGTTGCGGGCGCCCCGCAAGAAATACGCGAGCACTTTCGATCCGCTGCCGTGCGCCATCGAGCCGACGTGCACCATCGCATCACCGGGCACCGCCTCGATCTCATCGGTGAGCATGCTGACCGTCGCGGCCCACCGGCTCGCCTGGGTCGCGGTGGCGCCTTTGGGGCGCCCCGTCGTACCCGACGTGTAGAGGATGAACGACGGATCGTCGGCGTTGATCTCTACCCCGGGGGCACTCGCACTGCCGTCGGCGAGCACCGCGTCGTAGTGCAGGCTGGCCTCGCTGCGACCGCCGATCGACACGTAGTTGCGTACGCCGACACGGTCGCGTATCGCGGCCACGAACTCGGCCTCGCCCGCATCGAACAACAACGTCTCGGCGCCCGAATTTTCGAGGATGAATGCGCGCTCGTCGGTCGAGAGACGTGTATTGACCGGAACCCGCACCTTGCCGGCCTTGGCGATCGCGAAGTCGAGCTCCACCGATTCGAGCCGGTTGGGCGTGAGGAGCGCGACGCGGCCTGACGGCTCTGACGAGAGCGCGAGCAGCGCGTTCGCCAGGCGATTCGAGCGTTCGTCGACCGCGCGAAACGACAACGTGGTGCGCTCGTCGGACACCGCGACTGCGTCGCCGAATGTGCGGGCGGCGCGCGCAATCACGTAGGGGATCGATGTCACGCGCTCGCCTCTGTATCGAGGGGCACAGCATCGAGCGGCACGATGTCGAGTGCGCGGAAGCCGCCAAGCTCGATGCCGCCGTCGGCGCGCATGACAGTGCCCAGCTCCGCCGCGGCATTGCTGCGCGCGAGGTAGTCGGCGACCGCCCGGCCTTCGACGCTGTCGAGATGCAGCGGATCGACCGAACCGTCGGGTCGCACCATCGCCGGTATCGCGCCGCAGCGCGCCACCTTGCCGTCGCGAATGCCGCACACACCGATGAACGTGATGCGCGACTCGGGGTGCATCGGGAACATCGGGTAGTCCTCGTAGAACGCAGGCGCGTATTCACCGCCCTGCTTTTCGAGGATCCGTTTCACATTCGCCGGGATCGCTCCGAAACCCTGCGTGTGGAAAACGAAGTTGCCCAAACCGTGAAAGATCGGCGCACCGCCGTGGAAGGCGACGCCCCGCACGATGTGGTGGTGATGGCACAACACGAGATCCGCGCCGGCCTCTACCGCGATGCGCGTCGTCTCGCGTTCGAAGTCCTGCACCGTCACCGGCCGCACGGGCTCGCCCCAGTGCACCGTGAAGACGACGAAGTCGGCAACGGCACGCGCCGCGGCGATCGCCGCCCGCATCGCTTCGATGTCCTGAGGCCACGGGATCACCATCACCTCGGGCATGACGCCCGGGTTGTGCTCGAGATCGCCCTCTGCCAGGTAGTAGTGGTTGTGGAAGCGCAGCGGGTTGATGCCGGGGCGCCCTCGCTTGGCTTCGATCCCCGCCGGGAACGTCGACGCCGCCGCCACGAATGCGACGCGCATGCCGCGCCGATCGAGCACCACCGGCCGCCGCGCTTCGTCGAGATCACGTCCCGCGCCTACGCCGCGCACGCCGACCTCATCGAGGATCTCGATCGTTTGGAATAGGCCGGTCGGGCCGGCATCCATCACGTGATTGTTCGCCAGCGACATGACACTCACGTTGCCGACAGTCAGGCCGTGCGCGTTCTTTGCATCGGACGCCAGCAGCATCGGCGACGACTCGCGCACATAGATGCCCTCGCAGTTCGCGAACACGATGTCGGCCGCTTCGAGTATCGGCGCGCTGGGAGCGAAGCCGGCCATCGGGTCGGCATGATTGATGAGCGTGTCCCCGACCGCACAGAGGATGAGGTCATAGGAGTCGCTCATTTGGCCTCGTCGCGTTTGATCGACGGTGGTTTGAAACGCACGTCGGCCTCGCGGTCGTAGCAGTCGGTAGTGCCGGCGCGGGCGAGTGCGGGGCGATCGATCTCTGCCTTGGCCGCGGTGCGGGGCAATTCGGTGACGAACTCGACGAAACGCGGCACCTTGAACGGCGCCAAGCGTTCGAGGGCCCACTCGACCAAGGCGGGGGCGGTCAACGACGCGCCCGGCTCGAGGACGACCGAACAACGCGCATCGTCTTCGCCCATCGGTGATGGCACGGCCACAACCGCCACCTCAACGACCGAAGGATGATCGGACAGCACCATCTCGACCTCACCGATCGACACCAGTTCGCCGCGCCGCCGCAAGAAATGTCCACCGCGACCCACGAACCAGAGATAGCCATCGGTGTCGATCGAGCACCGGTCACCCGTGTGCACCCACAAGTTGCGCCAGTTCGCGAGCGTGTCTTCCGCGCGATTGAGATAGCCGTGCGCCATCACGTGCGGGAATCGCGGGCGCACCCAGAGCTCGCCTTCGGCGCCCGCGCCCATCGGCATGCCGTCGTCGTCGACGATGATCGCGTCATACCATCCGGTGAGCCGGCCCGAGGATCCGAATCGTTGTGGCTCGTGCGTCGTCTCGACGGTGATGAAGCCACCCGCTTCGGTCTGGCCGTAGGGCTGGTAGGTCGCGACACCGAAGCGTTGTTCGAAGCGTCGCCGGATCGCGACCGCATTGGGGTCGGCGCCGCCGAAGCCACTGACCGCGATGCGCGCAGGATGATCCCGATCGTCGGGTCGCTCGGGCTGCGCAAGGAGTGCGCCGGCCATGCCGATGAACGGATCGATGATCGTGGCGCCGCACTCGCGAACACGGTCGAAGAAGCGCGACGCACTGAACCAGTCGTCGAAGCAGACCTTGAAGCCGTAGGCCATGCAGAACGGCACGATCGCGCACGGCAGATACGCGTGGAACAGATGCGACGTCGAGTAGAAGATTTCGTCGCTCTGCCACTTCGCCACGTGTGCGAGTCGGTACCCGCACGAGACTGCTGCGAAGTGCGGCAGGATCACACCTTTGGGGCGACCAGTCGTGCCGCCGGAGTACATGATGCAGAACGCGTCACCGGCCCGCACCGTCTCGGCCCGTAGCGGCACGGCATCGGCGGCGGCGGCCGTCCACTGTTCGATCGACGAGGCCGCGTCCTTGTCGCCGATGACGACGATCGGCGCTGTGACGTCGCCGCTCAACGACTCGACCAGCGAGGTGTCGGCGATCACGAGCGCGGGATCGACGTCGCCCACCGTGTACGCGAGGTCGTCGCTGCCGAGGCTGACGTTCATCGGGCACCACAACACGCCCGCCCGCGCGCAGGCGAACATCACCGCCAAGTGCCAGATCGAATTGTGCGCGAGCAGCGCGACACGCGCGCCGGGCTCGAGACCCTGCGCCGCGAATGCACGCTGCACCTGCACGACCAGCGCGTCGAGTTCGCCATACGTCACGCGTTCATCGCCGCATTGTGCGAAGGCCAGGTCGGGCGACTCTTTGACGCGCCAGTCGAGCAAGCCGCCCATCGTGTCGGCGGCGATGGCCGTGTCGAGCACCTGCGTGATCACGCGGCCGCCTCCAATAGCTCGAGGATCTCTGCTTCGGTCCAGACCTTGGTGGTGCGCTGCTTGTTGGCAAAGTCGTTCGCCACGCGCGCCGCGAGCGCGCGGACGTCGTCGCGCGTCAGTCCGAACCCCGACAACGTGGTGGGCATACCGACCGATGCCACGAGGGTGCCGAAACGCGCCGCCACGGTGTCGCCCACGCTGCCGGCCGACAGTGGCGTCAACGTCTCGGTGGCATTCAGCAGCGCCGCGCCGGCCCGACCATCCGGCGTGGTGCGCCGCGCGACTTCGACCAACACCGGGCACGTCGCTTCGCCGTGCGGGATGCCGTGCACCATGCCGAGTTGATGGCGCATCGCCGCCGCAATGCCGACCTTGCTCGCGGCGTTGAATGTGCCGAACATCGTGAGCCACGACGAGATCTGACAGCGCAAGCGCGCGTCGAGGTCGCCCGCCAACGATGGCGCCAAGTATTCGGACAACCACGCGACCGAGCGCAACAGCATCGGCTCGAGCGCCGGGCCGGCGGCGCCGGCCACGTATTGCTCGAATGCGTCGGACAGGCTCTTGACCCCGGTGCCGGCCCATAGCCGATCGGGTGTCGCACGAGTGAGCGACGGGTCGAGCAGCACGGTGATCGGCGCCAGGTCGTCGAACCGGTAGGGATCGCGGTAGTCGGTGGCCGGGTCGGTGATCGCAATCATCCCGGTGTACTCCGCGCCCGACAAGGTGGTGGGCAGCGCGACGAGCGCCATCGGCGGCGCGCCCAATTGCGGCGAGTCGAACCCCGCCGCCTGTGCGCCCACTCGGTAGCCGTCGAAACCGGTCTCGGTCGTGATGCCGACCGAGCGGCACAGTGCCACGCCCTTTGCCGTGTCGACCACGCTGCCGCCGCCCACGCTGACGAGCGCATTCGCTTGGACTTGTTGCGCGAGTGCCGCAGCCGCGAGAACCGACGGACGAGGCGTACCGCGCCGGCAGTCCGCGTACACGCCCGCGAGGCGCGCGCCGACAGCCGCCTCGACCGAGCCCAGCACGTCGCTGTTCGCGATCGAGGGTGTCGTCACGACGACCACGCGCGTCGCACCGAGGCGATCGAGTTCGTCGCCCAACAACGCGAGCGAGTCGTGGCCGTGGATGACCTGCTTCCACTGGTGCCAGTTCTGGAACCGGCCGGGAGGCAGCCGCGCGTTGGTCGCCTCGGCCATCATGCGACCAGCAACGGGTTGACAGGGCTGTTGACGCCGCGGTGGATGCGCAACGGCGCGAGGACGAGCATGCCGCTCGTGACACCGTCGGCCGCCGGCGCGGACAGGTCGAGGAGTTCGACGAGGTAACCGCCGAGATCGCGCAGCACGATCTTGTGCAACGGCAGGTTGGTGCTCTGACCGGGATCGCGCTCGACCGCGATGTTGTCGGCGCCCACCAACACGATGTCGTGTTCGGCCACGAAGCGACCGACGTCCGCACCGACCGATGCGAAGCTTTCGCCTTCGCCCTCACGACCCGCGAGCGCGGCATCCATCCAGCCGGTGCGGAACAACAGTGCGTCACCGGGCTCGACGGTGATCGAGCGCTCGGCGAGGTAGCGCTCGACGTCGGCGGTCTCGATCACCCCATCGGCGCGCGCCGGCGCCTGCGCCGCGAAGTCGAGCAGGTGCGCGCGCGTCACGATGCCGCCGATGTGTTCGACGCCGAGACGTCCGGCGCCGCTGCTGCGTACGGTGCGGAAGTCGTGACCGTTGTACATCGCTCCGTCGAACCACATGTGGGACAGGCCGTCGATGTGCGTCGTGCCGCCGGTGGCCAACATCAGGTAGTCGTCGGCCGCACCCCAGTCGTCACGCCCGAGCGCCGCGAAATCGCCACCGTCGATCGCCATGAGGTGCAGCGGTTCTGCACGGGGGCCACCGAGGGGCATGCCCTTCTTGATCTCGAGACCGAGTTGATAGACGCGGCCGAGGCGGGCCGCGGCCAGCGCCCGCAACACGACATCGGACGACAACAGGTTTGTGGTCCCGCGCTGGTCCCCGTCGCCCCAGCGACCCCAGTTGCTGGCGCCGGTGCCGGAATCGCCCGTTTCGCCGGTCGTCATGCGGTGGCTCCGGCATCGACGGGCATGCACGTGCCGTTGACATAGGACGCGGCGTCGGAGAGCAACCACGCCGCCGCTGCCGCGATCTCGGTGGGTGCGGCCATGCGCCCGCTCGGTGATCGGCCCTCGTAGTAGGCGCGCAGCTCTTGGTCATCGCCGATCGACTGCTCGAGCATCGGCGTGCGCACCAATCCCGGCAGGATCGCGTTGATGCGGATGCCCCGGTTCGCATACTCGCGGGCCGCCGTCTTCGTCAGCCCGATCACCGCATGCTTGCTGGCGCAGTAGGCGCTCAGCGTGGGGGTCGCCCGCACACCGGCGCCGCTCGACGTGTTCACGATGGCCCCGCCGCGCTCGAGCATCGCCGCGATCTCGTGGCGCAGGCACAGGAACACACCGTGGAGGTTGACATCGATCGTGCGGTACCAATCGTCGAGGCTGGTTTCGTGGACGACGCCCCGAGACAAGGTGACACCGGCGTTGTTGAACGCACCGTCGATCCGGCCGAAGCGGTCGACCGCGGCGTGCACCATCGCGGCCACTGCCGCATCGTCGGTGACATCCACTCGCAGGCCGAGTACCGCCGCGCCCGTACCTTCGATCGCCGCCACCGTGTCGTCGACCGGCGCCTGGTCGGCGGCGACCACCGTTGCCCCGAGTTCGGCGAACAATTCGGCCGCGGCACGGCCGATGCCCGATGCGGCTCCCGTGACGAGCACGATCTTTCCCCCGAGCATATGTGGTACATCATTTCATATGCTGCACGAACTCGCACGCCGGAGCGGCGTGGCAACCGACCGGGACCGATGAATTCCGAACGCTACCCGCCATATACCGTTGCCGCCGTGGAGCCGGGCACCCTGCGACGACGAGCGGCCGTGGTCGGCATCGGCCACACCGACTACACGACACAGTCCGGGCGCACCGAGTGGCAGCTCGCGATCGAGGCGGTCCGCGCCGCCGTCGCCGACGCCGGCCTTGCGCCGAGCGACGTCGACGGCGTGATCCGCTACAGCGCCGACGAGGTCAACGAGGCCATGCTCGGCGAGGTGCTGGGTTTCGATCTCCGCTACCACTCGCAGGTCGGCTTCGGCGGACAATCCGCGGCGGCCGTCGTCGGCCACGCCGCGGCGGCGATCGCCGCCGGACTGGCGTCGGTGGTGGTGTGCTACCGCTCGCTCAACGGGCGCTCCGGCACGCGCTACGGGCGCGCCGAGAGGCGCATCGCCAGCGGCGACGGTGACGAGCTCGTCGTCGCGAGCGGACGCATGGCCCCGCAGGGTGCGTTCGCCGGCCCCTACGGCCTCCTGGCTCCCGGCCAAGTGATGGCGCTGTGGGCCCAGCGCTACGCGCACGAAGCCGGTATCGGTGCCGACGAACTCGGCGCGGCGCTGGCAACCATTGCGGTGACACAGCGGGGCTTTGCCAACCGCAACCCCGACGCCATCATGCGCGACAAAGTCCTCGACCTCGAGACGTATTACGGCTCGCGTTTCATCTCCGAGCCGCTACGACTCTTCGACTTCTGTCTCGAGACCGACGGCGCGGCCGCTCTCGTCGTTGCCCACCCCGACATCGCCCGCGCCGCCGACCGACCCGCGTGGATCCTCGCCGCGCAACAGGCGTTGCGCGAAGAGTCGATGGAGCTCTACACCGAACTCGGCAACGGACCCGACCACCGCCGCCGCGCGGCACAGCTCTTCGCGGATGCCGGCGTGCAACCGAGCGACGTTCGCGTTGCGGCGCTGTACGACGCCAGCACGATCATGGTGTTGTTGTCGCTAGAGGGCTACGGCTTCGTCGAGCCCGGTTCGGCGTGGCGCCACTTGCGCGACCACGGCATGGGCATCGACGCGCCGCTGGCGGTCAACACCGCGGGCGGCCATCTCTCAGAAGGCTACGTGCACGGGTTCAACCATCTGCTCGAAGCGGTGCGCCAGATCCGCGGCGATTCGCCGAATCAGGTGGCCGGCGCCGATGTCGTATTGATGGGCGCGGCCGGCGCGTCCGGCGTGATCTTGGGGAGATAGGACACACCATGGTGGAGCCCCGTACCGTCATCGTGCCCGAGGAGACCGATCTCACGCGCCCCTATTGGGACGGCGCGCGGGCGCACGAATTGCGTTTGCAACATTGCGACGACTGCTCACGAGTGTGGCACCCTCCGCTGCCGCATTGCCCCGGCTGCGGTAGCGCCGCAATCACGTGGCGAGCCGCGCAAGGCAGCGGTGTCGTACACAGCGTCACGATCACACACCAAGCAGCCCATCCCGCGTTCGCGGCGCGCGTGCCGTACGCCGTCGTGGTCGTACGACTGACCGAAGGCGTCTTGATCATTGGCAACGTGCTGGGCGCGGCGCCGTCCACCGTCGCGATCGGTCAACCCGTCACGGTCGCGTTCGAAGAGGTCGCGCCTGGTGTGACTTTGCCCCAGTTCACGCTGACGTAGCGAACGCCGACTAGAGCAAGTAGTCCTTCACCGAATAGCCGAGCGCAACCCGTGAATAGACATCGGCCGACTTGTCGCGGTGGGTGTACGCGTGCACGGCCATGACACGCCCGTCGCGGAACGCGCGCTGATCGGGCGACGACAAGAAGATGCCGTGCCCGCCGCCGGCGTTGAACAAACCGTCGAGTACATCGGCAGAAATACACGCCGCACGCGCCGCGTTCCAGCGATAGCGCGCCCGTTGTTCCAGCGGAATCTCTTGGTTTGCGGTTGCGGCATCCATCATCTCGTTGAGGTCGTGACGCCGTTGCAGCGTGACCGCGGCGAGATCGGCGACGCCTTCGGCGAGGAGCTTGCGCAACCACGGCTCGAGGGGATCGCGTCCCGGCCGCGCCGAGGCGACCTTGGCCTTGCTGCGCTCGATCGCGCGATTCAGTGCACCGCGGGCGTTGCCGATAGCGGGCGCGGCGAGACAATTGACGAAGATCGCCGCGAACGGCACGTGGAACAGTGGCGCGGGGTTGGCTTCCTTGCCCGCCCAGTCGCCGGTGATGAGCTGCGCGAACGGCAGGGTGCGGTGCTCGGGCACGAACGCGCCGTCGACGACGATGTCCTGACTCCCGGTGCCGGCGAGGCCCGCGGTGCGCCACACATCATCGATGGTGTAGTCGTCGCGCGGCACAAGGAACGTGCGGATATCGGGGAGACCACCCCACGTGATCGGACCGTCCGGCACGATCCCGCCCAGAAACGCCCATTGCGCGTGCTCGGAGCCGCTCGAGAAGTTCCAGCGTCCGGTGACCCGGTAGCCGCCGTCGACGACCTCGATCTTGCCCGTCGGCGCGTAGGACGATGAGACCAGCGTCGTGGGATCACTACCCCACACCTCTTGTTGCGTCACGGGCGAGAACAGGGCGAGCTGCCAGTTGTGCACGCTCAAGATCGATGTCGCCCACGCCGTGGACGCGCAGGCTTCGCCGATGCGGCTGATCGCCTCGTAGAACTCCAACGGGTGCAGCTCGAGCCCGCCGAAGCGGGCGGGCTGAAAGGCGCGCGTCACGCCCGCCTCGACGAGCGCCTTGATCGACTCTTCGGGAACGCGCCGGTCGAGCTCACATTGCTCGGCTCGCGCCGCGATCGCGGGGAGGATCTCTTCGACTCTTTGCTGCAAAGCACCGGCGGTCATTGAAAGGTTCTCCCCGTTTCGATTACGCGAGGCCGTCGCCGAGCGTGATACCGCCGTCGACGATGAGCGTCTGTCCGGTCACGTAGGCGGCCTGATCCGACGCGAGGAACGCGATCACGCCGGCGATGTCGTCGGGCAGGCCGAGACGCTTCACCGGAACCGTCGCTGCGAGCGCGACTTCGCGCTTTTCCCACAGTGCACGTGACATGTCGGTCTTGATGATGCCCGGTGCCACGCAGTTGACCGTAACGCCTGGGGCCAATTCCTGCGCCAACTGGCGCGTGAGTTGGATGATCGCGGCCTTGGTGCCGTTGTACCAACCGATGTTCGGTTCGGGCACCATGCCACCGACCGACGACACGTTGATGATGCGTCCGCCGTGCTCGCGCATCCAACTGCGCCAGGCGAGTTGCGACCACATCACCGTCGCCCACTGGTTGACTTCGACCGTTCGCCGCGCCCGTTCGGCGTCGATGTCCATCAACGGACCGAAGTAGGGGTTGGTCGACACGTTGTTGACGAGGATGTCGAGTCGGCCGAAGCGCTCGAGCGTGGCGTCGACCGCAGACTCAGCACCGTCGGCATCTGCGGCATTGGTCGCGTGCCAGGCAACGTCGCCCGGCAGCGCGGCTGCAGTCGCACGCAACGACTCTTCTTTGCGCGACACGATCATCACCTGCGCGCCGCTGGCCGCGAAGGCCGAGGCCGCCGCTCGTCCGATGCCGCGTGACCCACCGGTCACCAGGGCCACCTTGCCGTCGAAGCGCACGTCCATAATGTGACAGCCTATTCCACTATTCGCGAAGGGACTCGACCAGGCGCGCCACGGAGGCGAACGCGGCCTCCAACCCACCGGTGCCCTCGGCGCGCCCACCTTCACAGTCCCCCACGGCCCGGGCATCGATACCGGCGGCCAACAATTCCTCGAACAGTTCGCGTCGGGGTTGCCCCGGGCCGGCAAGGATCACGGTGTCGGCCGGCGGCGCCGCCTGCCGGTCGATCCCGGCATCGGCCACGAGGGTGACACCTGACTGTTCCGTGTCGAACACCGTGCGAAACCGACCGGGCAAGCCCATGTCGACGGCGAACACCGAGCCCGTCTCGAACACCGACACCTCGCGCCCGTGATCGGCGCAACGACGGGCAATGGCCAACGCCCCCCGATCACCACCGAGGATCGCGACTCGCCGCCCAACGGCGTCACCGCCATCGGTCAGCCACGAGCCGAGATCGTCGACGGCGATGGCCGAATCGGGGAGACCATCGAGTGGCCACATGGACCCCGCCGCCACGACGACGGTGTCGAAGCCACCATTGCGCACCGCGTCGAGCGTGACGGTCGCACCGAGGTGCACATCGACCCGACTGCCCTGCACCTGCCGCACGAGCCAGTCGCGCAGGCGGGCCAACGGCTCGTCGACGCGCGCCGCGATGTCGAGTTGTCCGCCGAGGGCGGGCTTGGCCTCCCACAACGCGACCTCGTGGCCATCATTAGCCAACAGGCGAGCGGCCTCGAGGCCGGCGGGGCCGCCCCCCACGATCAGCACCCGCCGCAGATTGGCCGCCGGGTGCGAGGCCACTTCGTTTTCGCGACCCGTCGCCGGGTTCACCACGCACCGCACGCCTTTGCCGACCGAGATGTTGCCAATGCAGCGGTACTGGTAGATGCACGGGCGGATGTCGTCCTCATGACCGGCACGCAGTTTGTTCGGTAGGTCCGGGTCGGCCAACAGTTTGCGTCCCATGGCGACGAAGTCCGCGTCGCCGCGCGCCAGCGCGGCTTCGGCCGCCGCCGGCTCCAGTCGGCCGAACGTGATGACCGGTACGGTCACTGCGCGCTTGACCGCCGCAGCCGATGCCACGAGCGCGCCCGGACGATGGGGCGTGTGCGAGTCGGTCACGGACACACCGAGCGACGAATCGCCATATGCCGATACGTGAATGGCATCGAGCCCGGCCTCGACCCCGAGCTGCGCTGCCGCGATCGCGTCGTCGATGGTGGTGCCTCCGGGGCGGTGCGCTTCGAACGCGTTGATGCGGACCCATAGCGGAAAGTCGGCACCGAGGCGCCTACGGATCTCACGCACCGTTTCGCACAACAGCCGAGCCCGGTTCTCGATGGGACCACCCCATCGGTCGGTGCGCGTGTTCGAGGCGGGCGAAAGGAACTCGTCGAACAGATAGCCGTGACCCGCATGCAACTCGACACCATCGAGGCCGGCGCGAGCGCAGCGTTCGGCCGCGGTCGCGAACCAGTCGATGATCGACGCGCAGTCGTCCTCGGTGGCGACCTGGTAGTGCACGGCAAATGTCGGCGCCGCACGCGAACGCGACATCGCGGTGACCTCGGCCGCGGTGACCATCTGCGAGATGCGGTCCCGCGGCTTCGCCTCTGGGATCGATGGCACGATCATCGGCCGTCCCGCCGCCATGTCATTGATGGCGGTGCCGGCATTGTGCACGAGTTGCGCGGCGACCTTGGCGCCGTGCGCGTGGACCCGTTCGGCCAACGCCGCGTAGCCGGCGATGTGACCGTCGTGGGCAATGGCCATCTGCTCGCGTGCGTACGCGCCTTCCGGATACGTCACCGCGACCGATCCGAGCATGATCAGCGCCGCGCCACCGCGGGCCCGCGCTTCGAAGTACGCAAGATGCGCGTCGCTCACCGTGCCGTCGTCGTTGGCCAGGCGATCACCCATCGGGCACGCCACGATTCGGTTGCGCAACTCCATGCTGCCGATGCGTCCCGGCGACAGCAAAAGCGGATAGTCGAGCCCGGCCCGATTGGTCATATTGTGGATAGTATCTCCACAATGACGAGCGAACGGCAGAGTGGCGTCGATCTCGACGAACCGCCGAGTCCGCTGCTGCTGCCTGATCCCGCGCCGGCCGAGGCGCGCTACACAGTGATCTCGGTCGACGATCATCTCGTGGAGCCACCGTGGCTGTTCGATGGGCGACTACCCGCGCGCTACGCGGACCGGGCACCGCGCGTCGCCGAAGACGACCACGGCGTGCAGCGTTGGCTATTCGACGGGCGTGAATTTCCTCAGCTCGGGCTGAACGCGATGGTCGGGCGCAGCGATCGAGACGACTTCACGCAAGAACCGTCGCGGTTCTCCGACATGCGCCGAGGCGCGTGGGACATCGACTATCGCATCCGCGACATGGATCTGGCCGGCATCTGGGCGTCGCTGTGCTTCCCGTCGCAGATCACCGGGTTCTGCGGACGCATCTACTCCACGTGTTCTGACCCCGATCTCGGGTTGGCCGTCACGCAGGCGTTCAACGATTGGATCGCCGAAGAATGGGCCGGGCGCTATCCCGAGCGCATCATTCCCCTCGGCATCACCTGGCTGGCCGATGCCGAACTGGGCGCGCAAGAGATCCGGCGCAACGCGGCCCGTGGCTTCACCGCCGTGTCATTGCCCGAGCAACCCACGAACATCGGTTTCGCGTCGCTGCACAGCGGTTGGTGGGATCCGATCCTCGCCGCGTGCCAAGAGACCGACACCGCCATCTGTCTCCACGTCGGGTCGTCAGGGGTGCTCATGCCCTTCGATCCCCTCGGCCCCGTCAGTGGCACCGTCGCCACGCTCTTCCAGGCACAGACCATGGCGGCGATGACCGAGTGGGTCTGGTCCGGTATCCCGTTGCGCTTCCCCGGCCTCAAGATCGCGGCGTCCGAAGGCGGCATCGGATGGGTCCCCGCGATGTACGACCGTCTGCGGCATCAGATAGAGGTGTCGGGCCACGGGCGCAAGGTCTGGCCGTCCAGAGAGATCGGGCCGCACGAAGTGTTGTTGCGCAACTTCTTCTTCTGCACCATCGACGATCCGTCCTCGGTCGACTCGGTCGTCGCGCTCGCCGCCGACAACATCATGGTCGAGACCGACTATCCCCATGCCGACAGCACCTGGCCCGATTGCCAGACCCATCTGCAACGGGCACTCGGACATCTCCCCGCACCCACCATTCGCGCGCTGTGCCACGAAAACGCGGCTCGCGTATTTCGCCATCCCCTGCCGGCGCACCGCAAACCCGAATCGTGAAAGGCCCGAATCGTGAAAGGCAACGCCAGTGAACCCCGATGACCTCATCCTCATAAGCGTCGACGACCACATCGCCGAACCCGCCTCGATGTTCGAAGCGCACGTCCCCCAGAAGTACCGCGACCGCATGCCGCGCGTCGTCACCGACGAGCGCGGGCGCCAGAAGTGGTGGTACGGCGATCTGCCGGGGCGCATGCTCGGACTGAATGCCGTCGCGGGCAAGCCGCGCGAGAAGTACAACATCGACGCCGCCCGCTATGACGAGATGCGTCCCGGGTGTTGGGACGTAGACGAGCGCGTGCGCGACATGTCTGCCGGCGGCCAACTGGCCGGACTCAACTTTCCCAACTGGACCGGTTTCGCCGGGCAGGTGCTCAACCAGGGTCCTGACCGCGACACGAACCTCGTGATGATCAAGGCCTACAACGATTGGCACATCGACGAGTGGTGCGGTGCATATCTCGATCGGTTCATACCGTGCGGCATCATCCCGCTGTTCGATGCCCACCTCGCGGCGGAAGAAATCAAGCGACTTGCAGCCAAGGGTTGCTACGCCGTGACCTTCTCCGAGAACCCGACCGCCTATGACTTGCCGTCGCTGAACACCGACTACTGGGATCCGCTGTTCGGTGCGTGCTCCGACGAAGGCACGGTCCTGTGCCTTCACCTCGGTTCGTCCGGACGCAATGTGCAGATCTCCCACGACGCACCGGCGAGCGTGCCGATGACACTGTCGGCCGCGACGACCATCAACACGTTGATCGAATTGGTGTGGGCCGACTTCTGGTACCGCTTCCCCAACTTGAAGATGTCGTTGACCGAAGGCGACATCGGATGGATCCCTTACTTCCTGCAGCGCGCCGAACACATCCTCGATCGTCACTCCGGATGGACCCGCCACGAATTCCCCGCGGGCTACACCCCGACCAAGGTGTTCCTCGAACGCATCTTGGTGTGCTTCATCAATGATCCTGTCGGCGTCGCGCTACTCGATCGATTCAACGTCGACAACGTCTGCTGGGAGTCCGACTATCCGCACTCCGACAGCGCGTGGCCCTTCGGCCCCGAAGTCGTTGCAGAGATGCTCGAGGGATTGCCCGAAGAGCAGGTGCGCAAGATCACGCACGAAAACGCCATGCGCCACTATCACTTCGACCCGTTCTCGACGCGGGCGCGCGAACAGTGCACCGCGGGCGCGTTGCGCGCCGAGGCGACCGATGTCGACGTGATCACTCACGTGGGCAACCGTCCCGAAGCCGACGAAGCAGAGACCTTCATGGTCGAGCGCGGCCTGCGGCCGACGCCCACTCGGTGACTGCGGGTTCGACCGACGGCTGGGGCGCCGCAGTCGATCTCGACGACATCCGCGGCCAGGTGGCGATCGTCGGCATCGGCGAGAGCGCGCATACGGGCCCCTCGGGTCGTACGGCGCGAGAGATCGCACGCGACTCGATCGAGCGGGCGATCGACGACGCCGGGCTCGCGCCCAGTGACATCGACGGCCTCATGTACGCCGCAGCGGATGGCTACACCGAACAGCACTTCCGTGAAGACTTCGGCATCACTGCGCCGCTGTGGACGTCGCCCGAAGGCGGCGGTCTGTGCTGGGCGGCGACGTGTGCCCACGATGCGGCCCATGCGTTGCGCGAACGCAAGGCGACGAACATCGTCAACGTCTTCGCGGTCGATTGGGCCACGCGGCGCCCGGTGATGACCGGCGGACCGGGGCAGGCCCACGCCGACGATCTGGTGAAGCGGCACCTCGAGATCCCCTTCGGCTGGTTTCCACAGCCCGTCTACTTCGCGACGATCGCCCACCGTCATATGGCGCAGTACGGCACGACCTCCGAGCAACTCGGCGCCGTCGCCGTTGCTTGCCGCCGTCATGCGAACCACACGCCGGGCGCGGTGATGCACGATCGCACCCTGTCGCTCGAGCAGTACATGGCGAGTCCTTTGATCACGGATCCGTTCCGCAAAGAAGACTGCTGTTTGATATCCGATGGTGGCGGCGCATTCGTGATGACATCGGCCGAACGGGCGCGTGATTTGCGCAGCCCTGTCGTCGAAGTCGCGGGCGTCGGTGTCGGCGTCGCCCGCACCGGCAACCATTGGGCGCAGCAGCCCGACCTCATGACGACCGCACAGCGTTTCGCCGCGCCCGGCGCGTTTGCGATGGCCGGTGTTACCCCGTCCGATGTCGACGTGCTGGCGTGCTACGACCCCTTCACGATCCTGTCGGTCATCCAGATCGAAGACATGGGCTTTTGCGCAAAGGGCGAGGGCGGTCCGTTCGTCGCCGGCACCGCATTGCACTTCGATGGCGGACGTCTGCCGTACAACACGCACGGCGGTCTGCTCTCACACTCCTACGTGCTCGGCATCGCGCACGTCCTCGAGCTCGTGCGGCAGCTGCGCCACGAAGCGGGCGCACAGGTCGCCGACGCCGAGATCGCCGTCTACGGCGGCTACACCGCCGGCCGCGCCGGGACGATGGTGCTGCGGAGGGCGCAATGAGCGACGATCCCGACTTTCCATTGCCCGATGTGACGTGGGCTCCCGCCCAGCCTTTCTGGGCCGGCGCGGCAAAGGGCGAACTGTGCCTGCCGCGCTGCAACGCGTGCGCAACGCTCAACGCCGCCGGCGAGACATCGTGTCGCCGCTGCGATGGATCCGCGTTCATGTGGGAGGCGTTGAGCGGGCTTGGCACGTTGTACTCGTGGACCTATGTACGCCGCGCGTTCCTGCCGCAGCTCGAGGGCGAGGTGCCGTTCCTCACTGGTCTCGTCGGTGTCGACGAGGATCCCGCAGTGCGCGTCGTGACGCGACTCGTCGATTGCGAGCCCGCCGACGTGCGCGTCGACCTACCGGTCGAGGTCGTCTTTCGGGCGCTGCCTTTCGCCGGGGGCGCGGCGCCCGTGATGGCGCCGTACTTCCGTCCGCGATCGACGTAGCATCTCTCGTTCTGGCAGCGAGTCAGGGCCAGAACGGACGCGACGCGGCCAGCGCCTTGCGGGCGTACTCGGCCGGGCCTTCGGCGCGTAGTGGCGCCGACATGATCTCGACCGCCACGGGACCGTCATAGCCCTTGCCCCGCACGATCTCACAAAAGCGCGCCAGATCGAATTCGCCGTCGCCCGGCAACGTGCGTCGCTGCAGCATCTCGCTCGTGAGATCGTCCGACGCGAGCGGGAGCGCATCGTTGAATTGGACGTATACGAGCTCATCCGCCGGCAACGCGTCGAACTCGGCGAACGTGTCGGGACCGCGGAAAAAGTGCCACGTATCGACACAGACACCGATGCGGCCACCGACACGGCGGGTCACGGCGAGCGTCTTCGCGATCGTGTCGATCGGCATCGTGGGCAAAAACTCGACCGCCACGGTCGCTCCGTGCGCCGTGACCAGATCGACCGCCCGGCGGAACGTGTCGAGGTCCGCGTCGGTCGGCATCGTCGGGAAGCCGGCCATGACGATCTCGGGCCGGAACGCATCGACCAGCTCGACGAAGCGAGGGGGACGACAGACCGGCGGCATGTCGTCGTGCAGCACGAGCGCCTGCAACTCGACACAGCGCAACCCGACGCGGTCGAGCGCGTCAGCGAGCGCACCAATGGTGCCACCGCGCTCGAGATGCCGATCGACCGACCACACATCGATACCGACACCGTCGAAGCCCGCGTCGGCGGCCGCAGAGAACTGCTCGGCGAGATCGGCCTCCCCGTCCCATAGGAACGGTGAGAATTGGATCGTCTCGTAGAGCAGCCTCGTCATCCGTGAACCCCCATTCGGCCGACGAGTGACCTTACTGGCTAAGGCGCCGCGAGATCAGCGGCATTCGGCGACTCGATGCCATAGAGCGCCGCCGCGTTCTCCCACAGGAACTTGCGCCGGATCTCCGGGGAGGCGTCCTCGAGCCCGGTCTCGATCTTTTCGGCGATGTTGCCGTAGAGACACGTCGGATGAGGGAAGTCGGTCTCGAAGAGGATGTTGTCGATGGGCAAGTCGTCGAGCAACTTCTTCGGCGCAACGGTCTCGAACCAGTAGCAGGCGTAGACCTGACGGCGGAAGTACTCCGACGGCAGCATCTCCCACTCGCTGCCGTGGCCCGACCGCGCTTCGAGATAGCTGTGGTCGGTGGCCTCGAGTACGAACGGTATCCATCCGATGCCACTCTCGACCGATACGAACTTCAGCCGCGGAAAACGCGGCAACAGCCCCGACGTGATCAGGTCGGCGACTTGCACGCCATTCTTCAAGAACAGGTCGACCGATGTGAGGCTGTACGTGGCGGCGTTGCCGTGCGCGGCAACGCGCTCGGGGGTGAACAAGCTGCCGAGATTGCTGCTACCGATGTGAAAGTGCACCGCAAGGCCTGCGTCTTGCGCGACCGACCACAGCGGATCCCAGTGACGATCGCCGAGGAAGGGCAAACCGAAGCGTTGCGGCTCACCCGTGAAGAGAATCCCGCGATGCCCGAGGGTGGCACCGCGCTCGACTTCGCGCACCGCGGCGTCGACATCCCAGAACGGCGTCGACATGATCGTGATCAACCGCCGCGGATCGGCGGCGGCCCAGTCGCGCAAGAAGTCGTTGTACGCGCGTACGCACACCAGCTTGAGTTCGTCGTCCGGGATCTGCAAGAAACGTTGGCTGCCGAAACCCGCGACATTTGGATACAGCACCTGCGCCCAGATGCCGACGCTGTCCATGTACTCCAACCGTGCGTGCGAGTCGTATGCAGCAGGGTGCATGTCCTCGAATGTGGGCGGCGACGAGGGGAACGGTTCGTTCCATCCGGCCAACGTGCTGCCACCGGCGACGTAGATCTGCGCGCCGTCGAGCAACCAGATGTCGCGCCCCGTCTGGTCGCGGTGCACCTGCGGGACGTGCTCCACGTAGCGACGAGGCACGCGTGCGGTCCACACATCGGGCGGTTCGGTGATGTGGGTGTCGCTGTCGATGATCGAATACGCCGGCATTGTTGAACCTCGATGGAACGGTACTCCACAATGTGCGCTACTGCTATGGTCCCCGGGCATGGGGCAACCATCGCTCGGCGTCATGCCCGTGTTCCTCCAGGGCTACATCACCGACGCCGCGTACTCACGGGCGATGGTGCAGATGCTCGAAGCCGAAGGCGTCGAGTCGGTGTGGACAGTCGAGCACGTCGTCATGGCCGAGCACCCCGAACCGCGCTATCCCTACGCCGAAGGTGGACGCACCGCGCACCCTGCCGACACGGTCCTCCCCGACCCGCTCGAATGGCTCGCCTTTGCCGCAGCCTGCACCGAGCGGATACACCTCGGCACCGCGGTGATGGTGCTGCCGTTGCACCAACCGGCGATCGTGGCGAAACGCGTCGCCACCGTCGACAACCTCTCGGGCGGCCGCCTGCTGCTCGGTGTCGGCAGCGGTTGGCAAATCGAGGAATACCGCGCGTGTGCCGTGCCGTACGAACGACGCGGTGCACGCCTCGACGATGCCATTGCGGCGCTGCGCGAACTCTGGCAGCCGGGCTATCGCACCCATCACGGCCCGTACTTCCAGTTCGATCGGTGCGAATCGAAGCCGACACCGTTGCGCGCCGGTGGCCCGCCGATCATCATCGGCGGATCGACCGAAGCGGCGGCACGGCGCGCCGGTCGACTCGGCGACGGCTACTTCCCCTATGTGATCTCGCCCGACGACTTCACGGCGCGCGTCGAAACGGTGCGCTCGACCGCGAGCACGGCAGGGCGAACGTCCGACGAGGTGAGCATCACGGTATGGCCGAGCAGTTGGCAGCGCGGTTGTTCGCTCGATCTCGAAGTGATGCGTCGTTTCGCCGACTCCGGCGTCGATCGCGTCATCGTCGGCGCGCAAGAGTGCGGTAGCACGGAGATCTCGGTCATCCGCGACTTCGTCCGCCGCGTGCAAGACGAGATACTCGCAAAGCTCTGACTCAGAAAGCTTGCGCGCCGCAGCGCGCGACTCGAGCAAGAGGCCCAGGGCATTCTCGCGACGATCGTCAACGGCGATTTGTTGACGCGCGAAAATGAAAACGGACACACCGGTGCGCTACCCGCTCAGGTTCTGCGCGGGCCGCGACCAACTGATCGCGAAATCACTGGTCGCGCCATACGTATTCACGTACCATGTCGTCGTTGCGGGCCGGCGTGTTCCGGTTATCGTAATCGGAAGGTCGGGGGTTCGATTCCTCCTCGCGCAAGCGGTAGCTCAGTCGGCAGAGCCTCCGAAGGCCGAAAGGCCATATCTCGGGGCCAACCACTCGCCCGCAACACTTGAAAATTCTCGCATGCGGATCGGGCCGGAGAGGTCCGTTCATCCTCCACCTAGCCACGGCAGATGGGAATCTGCCACGGTGATTCGTCCTCACGGACGGCTCGCCGTTTGGCGACGGGCGTCACAGCTCGCCCGATCCGCAACGCGAATCCCACGACGAGGAGTGCCATGGCGAGAAATCCACTGCGGTGGTTCTCGACGCGAACGACGCCACAGTCGCAGCCGATCCCCGACGCGGGGCAAGTCCCAAATAGCGCCGGCGGCTTTGCGTGGGCGGTCGACGAATGGGCCAGACTGCACCGCTTCTTGGTGCTCGGTGTCGACGGCGGCACCTATTACGCCACTGAGCGCGAGTTGGTCAAGGAAAATGGCGAAGCGGTGCTTCACTGCATCGCCCTGGACGGCAAGCGCACCGTCGACGAGATCCTCGCCATCTCCGAGGCGGGGCGCGCACCCAAACAGCAGCCGGCGATCTTCGCGCTGGCGGCCTGCACTGCCAGTGACGACCCGGACGTTCGCAAGTACGCCCTCGAGGCATTGCCGCGCGTGTGTCGCACCGGCACGCATCTGTTCCTTTTTGCGGGCTACGTCGAACAGTTCCGCGGGTGGGGCCGCGGCCTGCGGCGAGCGGTAGGCGACTGGTATCTCCGACGCGACGCGGACGCGCTCGCGTATCAACTCGTCAAATACCAACAGCGTGAGGGATGGTCGCACCGCGACCTACTGAGGTTGGCCAAGCCGACACCCGCGCGCGATAGCGCGACCGACCTCGCGCTGCGGTGGGCCGTCGACAAACTCGACGGCGACTATCCGCATTCGACACCTGCGTTGATTCGCGCGCATCGCGCGGCGCAGCTCGCAACGTCGCCGGCGGAGACAGTGCACCTCGTCCAGACGCACAACCTTCCGTGGGAAGCCCTGCAATCAGAGCACCTGCGCGCGCCCGAAGTATGGGCCGCGCTCATCCCCGATATGGGCCTCGGTGCGCTCGTGCGCAACCTCGGTCGCATGACGGCAAATGGCACGCTGTTGCCATCCAACGCGGCGACCGACGCAGTGGTTCGTCGCCTCGCCGACCCCGAGCAGCTGCGTCGAGCGCGGCTGCATCCGATCCAGATCCTCGCTGCGCTCACCACCTACCGGTGGCGACGGGGTGCGCTCGGCAAGCTGTCATGGGATCCCGTCACCGCGATCATCAACGCACTCGACCAAGCGTTCTATCTGTCGTTCCAGACCGTCGAGTCCTCAGGAACGCGCACGCTGCTCGCCCTCGACGTCTCCGGGTCGATGGGCAACGGTGTAGTGGCGGGCGTGCCGGGCCTCACCCCCCGAGTCGCGTCGGCGGCGATGGCCGCAGTGACACTCGGCTGCGAGCAACGGGTCGAGACGGTCGCGTTCACCACCCATGGTGGAGACGCGTGGGCTTCGCCGAACACGGACAATCGACTCAACATCGCTTACGGCATCACACCGATCTCGCTGTCCAAACGTCAACGACTCGACGACATCGTCGCGACGGTCAGTGACATGCCCTTCGGAGGCACTGACTGTGCGCTGCCGATGCTCTACGCCCTCGACAAGAAGCTGGAGATCGATACGTTCGTCATTTACACCGACTCCGAAACGTGGGCCGGTGCGATACATCCTGCGCAGGCGTTGCGTAGGTACCGCGAGCGCACGAGCATCCCGGCCAAGCTCATCGTGGTGGGCATGGTTTCCAACGGCTTTTCCATCGCCGACCCCGGCGACCGAGGCATGCTCGACGTTGTCGGCTTCGATACCGCGGCGCCACAGCTGATGGCCGATTTCGCTGCCGGCCGCGTCTGATCACGCGGCCGGTGGATCATTCCGGGATCGGACCCCAACGGAACGTCTTCGCGACACCGTCGACGAGCCCGCGGTACAACTTGATGATCTTGGGATCATCGACGCCTTCCAATGCGAACGTCACCACGGCGACCAGATGGCCGTCTGTCGCAGCGACCGCGACGATCGTGACGGGGCTGCTCGGCGATTGCGGCGTATTCGATGTGCCGCGGTACGAGCCACCCACACCGTCGATGTACCCCAGTGTCGGCCCGAAGATCCGTGTCGCATTCGCCGTGTCGCTCTTCAGGCCGAGCATCGTCTTGCCGAGGCGCCCGATCTCTTTGTCCAGCATCGCTTCTCGCGTGACGCTGCCCGCGCGCATCGCGGTTACGGTCAATCGGCCGGCGTATTTGGCATCGACCTTCAACTCGACCCCGTTGGCGTCTTCACGAGTGACTGCGAGAACGTCCGAGTTGTACTCGAAGCTGTAGCCGAGTCCTGTGCTCTCCCACTTTGCGCTGGCGAGGAGTCCCGGCCCCGGTGGAGGACCGCCGCAGAGACGCCCCGGCTCGCAGATCTCACCATTCGGTTTGGGTGACGCTGTCGCGACGGCGATCGTGGCGATCACGACAATCACGGCAAGCGTCGCCGTGAAGAGGAGCACGAGGTGCCAACGGTTCATTCGCGGCCGTGCATCGCCCGTTGGCTGATAGTGAATCGGGGCCACCGGCGTCGGCGCTGTTGCAGTCGCGGTCACGCGTTGCCCCGAGCCTTGGGCAGGGCCCGCAACGAAACTCCGCAGCCTGCGCAAAAGCTGTGCAGAGGCGTAGTACGGCCGCAATTGGCGCACCGGATGTCGGGGGCGGTTTCGATCTCTGCCGCCTCCTGCAACAGCCCGATGTGCAGCGCCCAACGCAAGAGCAACTGCGCGATAGCAGCCAGCGACACCAACAAGGCAAACGCCACATTGCGCTCCAGAACGAGCATGCCGATCGCTGACGAGACAAGGATGGCGATCGCGATGGCTATCGCGAGCAGCGGTTGGCCGAGCAGCCCCAGCGAGTCGCGATCCCTTATCGGCGATCGATAGCGCAACCACAACGTGCTCGTCGCATACCCGGCGACGCCGGACACGATCAGCGGCATCGTGAAGCCGACTTCGAGAAGACGTAGGACCCACGGCATCACCGTGCCGGGGACGCGAAGTCCGCTGTTGTAGAGGCTCGATGCCTGCACAAGCGTCTGTGCGGCGACCAGACTCACGGCGCTCATCGCGCCGAACGTCGCCCCGTCCAGTACGTCGTTGAAGCGTCGATACCGCAGCAGGACGAGTGGCCCGATCAGCGCAAGCACCAGATCCGCAATGGGCACTGCGACGCCCCGTGCCAGCAGATGGTCGGCGTTGACGTCGCCGAGGGGCACGGGGGCGTCGGCGAAACGCAGGGCCAATCCGACTCCAGTCCCCGCTACCGCTCCCCAGATCATCGTCAACGCGATGATGTGCAGCGGCTCATCTTCGTAGACGTCGACATCGACGAGGTACAGCAATGTCAGCAATGGGACGACCACTGCGGCGGCGATCAGCGCCACAGAGAACATTCGTGCCATTGCCAACCCCACGACGAATGCAATGCCCACGACGAATGCAACACGAAACGCCGACATATCGGCCTTGGGCAGCTGAGGAAACAGTGTTGACACGATACGCACGCTGAGCACCGGCTCGTCTGGTGCGGCGGAGAATCCTTCGCTCACGCTGCGCCGTGTGGCAGATCGTGGCGCGAGATCGAGCGCCCACCCACACCGAATGCAGTAGGCGCCGAACGGCACGACATGGCTGCACGACGCGCACGTGACGTCGTGCGGTCCGCCTGCGAGCGTCGAGTTATCGCTCATGTATGTCGTCGCATCTCAATTGCTCGCAAATTCCTCGAACGCCTGCTTGTAGATCGCCAACCATGTCTGATCGGCGTCGGACCAACCCAGGGCGCCGTACAGCTGAACGTGCAATGTGAGTCCACTGGACTTCGCTCCTGCGATGAACAAACCCTGCTCGCTGCGCGCCGTCGCACCGGTCGGTGTCCACACACCCCGGTAGCTCTGAATAGCGAAGCTCGTCACCGTGCCAAAGGGCTTCAATTCCGATGTGGCATCTCGCTGGAGTTGACTGTAGCTCGCGCTACGCAGCGTCGAATCGGCGTCGGCCTGCACCGCGGCCGCGGCGGTCGAACCGACCGTTCGCTGGACGAGGTGGAAGTAGAGGCTCGCGGTGCCGTTAGTCAGGGTGATCCCCTGATTGCTCGACTTCGATGCATATCCCGTGGGTTGCACGATCTTCACGGCGTTCTCGCCGAGCTTGACGATCACCGTGCGCACCGCGCCGGTGCCCGTACCCGCTCGGGCAGTCGTACCAGGCCCTCTGGCAGTGGTGCTGGCCGAACGATTCGTCGTAACCACGCCGCGCGTGGTCGTGCCGCCCACGGTCGTCGCCGTGCTCGTACCGGAGCCAGTAACGACACCGGTGCCCGTCGGCGCGCCATCGATTGGACCAGCAGCGACAGGGGACGGGAACCGATCCAACGACTTCTCGTTGAGCATGGCGAAGATGAAGCCGAGCCCGGCGACGATGACCACTACGGACACCACGATGCCGATCGCAACCGGCGTCGTCAGTCGATTTCGCGCCGCAGCGGTCATGACGGGCGCCCCTCGCCGCCGCCGGCAGTGGCCGCGCCGCTCGCACGCGGAACGGCACGGACTGATTGCCCGCAGTAGAGGCAGAACATGGCATCGGGCACGAGTGGCATTTCGCACTCGCCGCAGTACGCGAGGGAGCCCGTATGTCGGTCGATTCGGCCTCGAGCAGCATCCTCGATGGCCGCCTCGATAATGGCGGTGTGCAACACGACCCGTGCCCGTATCGCAAGGACCGCCACGATGACCAGAGCCCACAACAACGCGATGCCTTGACCGAAGTTCGCGTAGGCAAACAGATACAGCCCCATCCAATACGCGATGAGTGCCAGCGCGCCGAACGCGAAGTTCTTGGCGAAGTGTCGCGTGAAGCCGTCGTAGCCGTCGCCCCGCCCGGAGAAGGCCGCGATCGCAAGCGCGCATGCCGTGCCATAGATGAGTGACTTGCCCACCATGAGGTTGACCACTACGGGGAACCACGTGCCGAGGCCGTCGGTTGTCCGCACCTCACCCGAGAACACCGACGCGAATAACACGATCGTCTCGGCGGCCGCATAGGACACGCCGGCAGCGACACCGAGCGTAAACCCATCAATCATGTCGTCGAAGCGAGGCGTACGGGCGAGCACGAGCGGCACGATGCTCATCAGCGCCAACGTCAGCAATGGAATCACCACAGCGAACAGCAGCAACGAGCCCGCACTGAGGTTGGAGATGCCGAGGTCGGGCATACGAGAGTTTGTCAGCTCGGCGAGTTTCTCTTCGAACACCACCCGGAAGAGCAGCACTGTGATCACGGCAGCGATGACAGCGGTGACACCGACAACCGCAGCAACGATCGCTACCGGAGCGTCCTCCCAGGCATTGACGTCATAGAGATAGACGAGATAGATGACCGGAACGCTGACCGCAGCGGCGAGGACCGACGCTGCTATGAGACCGGCAAACGCGCACCCGAGTACGACGACGGCCGCAGCCACGATTGCAAATCGATAGCGCGTGTCCGATAGGCGCGTCGTTCGCGGCATCAGTGTCGACACCACCGAAAATTGCATGACGCTCTCACTCGACCGGGCGGCATACGCATTGCTTCGTCGCCGGCCACCATGAGAACCGGCTTCGAACGACGTGCCGCAACGCGCGCAGTAGCGCGCCAGCGGCGATGACTCGAAGGAACATGTGGGGCAAGTCACCGCTGCGCCTTCAGGTACTCGACGATGGCCTGGGCGAGCGGCGCCACGATCGGGCTGCCCAAACCTGTCGCGTAGTCCCATCCGGACGACGCGTTGTGCAACAGGTTGCCGCCGAGGACGATGTCATGAAAGACCGTATTTGCCGGAACCCTTGCCGCGATGGCGTAGAGCACGGGGTTGATGAAGCCGATCTGTCCCGCCCCCGACTGGCTCGCATACTGCTGGAAGAGTGCAAGGAGCGCGGCCCACAATGGCGCCGACACGCTCGTTCCGCAGCCGCCAAAGCCCTTTGCATTGCCAGTGGGCTTCGAGTTCTCGTCGAACCGTTGACCGAAGCTGTGCAGACCACTGTCACAATCCGCAATTGCCGCGACGTCGGGAAGCTGACGGTTGCCATTCGAGCTTGCGTTGTCGACTCCCGAACCCCGCTGCCACACCGGTCGAGCATCGACTCGATTCAGGCCCCCTCCGGTCGCGGCTGCACTGAAGGGTTCCTCCCATGCACGCTCGTCGAACCACGTGCCGTCGATCCGTCGTTGGAGATAGGTGCCGCCGACTGCAAGCACATACGGGCTCCCCGATGGCCAGTCACCCACAACGCGTAGGTCGTCCAACTTGGAATGCCGGCAGGTGTAGGCGCCGCTATCTCCACTCGCGACCACCACATTGACGCCCGCCGCCGACGCGGCGCGGAACGCATCCTGCCCGAGTCGACGATCCGTCGCGTCGCGCTCAGGACCGTCGCAATGCCCCCAGCTGATCGAGATGACCCGCGCCCGGCGATCAGCGACGATGGTGTTGACCATC